>NZ_JBHYGG010000135.1:0-73147 GCF_051859125.1 Gemmata sp. | reverse complement strand
CCGCCACGCGGCGGGTGCGCACCGGCACCGAGCTTATCGTGAAGAACATCTATTCGTTTCGATCTGGTGGGGCAGGCATTCTTGCCTGCCTCCAACCGCTTCCGGAGGCAGGCAAGAATGCCTGCCCCACCAAGGGCAACTGATCCACGCGATTCGGTATGACGCGGCCGCGGTCACCTTCCGGTGCGGGTGACCTCGATGGCGTTGACGATCCACAGGGACGACCCGGGGGCGACGGAGAACGTGACGGTCAGGACGCCGTCGGCCCCGGCCGTGCCGCTCACCGTCACGGTCCCGTTGCCCCGGAGCGTCTGCGTCGTGCCGCCCGCGCCGGCCACCGCCGCCCGGACCCCCTGGAGCCCCTGGGTCGGGGCCGCGTACGTGTGGACCGCGACCGTCGCGGACACTCCCGCCCCGACGAACACCTTGAACGCCACCGGGGTGAGCCCGTACGCGTAGTCCCCGAGGACCGCGGCGTCCCCGCCCGCCGGCACCCGGCCCCCGGTCGAGCCCCCCACGTTCCCGGTCGTGGCCCACCCGTACCCGGTCGCCGCCGAGTACTTCGTCCCCGGCATGACCCGGTCCCAGCCGGCCGACTGCTTCCCGGTCGAGTTCGCCTTCATGTCGAACCGCCGGGGCGGCGGGCCGTACTCCTGAGCGGTGGACCCGACCGCCGCCCCGGTGACGTCGGCCGCCGCGACCGTCGCGGTCCCGGCCGCGGACGGCCGCCGGACCCGGACCTCGGCCGCCCCGGTCGCGTCGGCCACCACCTGGGTGCCGACCAACTCGGGCCGGGCGTCGGTCGCGACCGTGCCCAGGGTAGTCGTCACGGTCAGCACCGCGCCCGGCGCGGCCCCGGTCACCCGGAACGTGTCGACCGAGGTGCCGTCCGACGCGGGTGCCCCGCCCGGCCCCGCCACCGACAGGGTGCCGACCGCGGCCGCGGCGCGGGCCGACACGCCGGTCGCGGCCCACCCGGCCGGCCCCTGGAACCGGACCCACACCGCGTACACCCCGGCGGACCGCCCCGGGGTGATCCCGGCCGAAACCCGCGTTGCCGACGACACCGGCACGAACGCGCCGGCCGGGACCGCGGCCCCGGTGTCCGGGGTGAGCGGGGCGAAGGTGACCCCGTCGGTGCTGTACGCGACCTCGACCCCGGCGTAGGCGCTGAGCCCGTTCCCCAGGAACGTCGCGAGGTGGACCGGTGCGGCCGACCCCAGGTCGATGCGGAACGTCGCGGCCCCGGCCGGCCCCGCGGTGCCCAGCGCGCCGTCGCGGAGTTCCGCGGCCAGCGGGCTCCCGGCGAGAACCGCGAGCGCCCCGCTGTCGAACCCCCCGGGCGCGGCGACCCACCCGAACCCCGCGGCCGGGGTGTACGCCGCACCCGGGGCGACGGCGACCGCTCCCGGCTGTACCGGGGACGCGGGGGTCGGTTGGAAGTCGAAGTCCAGGGGCCGGCTCGCGACGGCGACGGCGAACGTCTGGGTCGAGGTGCCGCCCTTCCCGTCCGACGCCTGAACCGTGATCGTATGGCTCGTCGCGGTCCCGGGGTCGAGGTGCGATCCGTCGGCCACGGAGACGACGCCGGTGGCCGCGTCGATCGCGAACCGCCCGTCCGCATCGTCCGTGAGGGTGTACGTCACCGACGGCCCGTTCACGTCGGTCGCGGTCGCGGCGACCCCGGCCCGCGTTCCCGTCGCCGCCCCCGCGGACACGACGTTCGTGGTGGCATCGGCATCTGTGACCGCACCCGGGTCGACGTTGGTGACGCCGACGGTGAATGTCTGTGAGGAGGCGCCGCCCTTGCCGTCCGACGCCTGCACGGTGATCGTGTGGCTCGCCGCGGTCTCGAAGTTTAGGCGACTGGCGTTCGCGACCGTCACGGCACCCGAGCCGGCGTCGATGGCGAACCGCCCGTCGGCATCGTCGGTGAGCGAGTAGGTCACGGCCGGTCCGTTCACGTCCAGTGCGGTTGCGGTGACCCCGACCGCCGTGCCGGCGGCCGCGCCCTCGGGCACGGTGTTCGTGGTATCGTCGGCATCCGTGACCGCGCCCGGGCTCACGTTGGTGACCGCGATCGTGAACGTCTCGGTCGATACGCCCCCATGCCCGTCGCTCGCCTGCACGGTGATCGTGTGGGCGGTCGCGGTCTCGTAGTCGAGGAGCGCGGGGTTCGCGACCGTCACGACGCCCGTGGCCGGGTCGATGGCGAACGGCGAGCCGGCGCTGTCCGTGAGGGTGTACGTCACGACCGGGCCGTTCACGTCGGTCGCGGACGCCGTGACCCCGACCGCTGTTCCCACCGCCGCGCCCTCGGTGACCGTGTCCGGTGCGGAGTTCGCGTCCGTGACCGCGCCCGGGGCCGCGTTGGTGACCGCGATCACGAAGTCGGCCGTCGAGGTGCCGCCCTTCCCGTCCGACGCCTGAACCGTAATCGTGTGGCTCGCCGCGGTCTCAAAGTCGAGCCGGCTCGCGTCGGCGACGGTCACGACGCCCGAGCCCGCGTCGATGGCGAACCGCCCGCCGGCGCCGTCCGTGAGCGAGTAGGTGATCGCGAGGCCGTTCAACTGAGCGGCTGCCGCGGTGACGCCGACCGCGGTGCCGGTCACCGCCCCCTCGGCCACCGTGTTCACGCCTGCGTCGCTGTCGGTCGGGTCGGTCGGGTTCGCGTGCGTCACGGTGACCGTCGTGGTGCCCTCGGCCTCCCCGCCGTCGCCGTCGACGACGCGGACCCCGACCGTGTACTCCCCGGCCGCTGGGAACACGTGGGTCGGGTCCATCGACTCATAGGCGCCGTCGTTGTCGTAGTCGAAGAAGTACGCGAGCGGGTCGTAGACGCCCGCCGCGTCGCTCGCGTCCACCGTGATCGTCACGGGTGAGCCCTCGCCCACCGGCCCGTTGTTCGCGACCGATGCGATCACGGGGTTCACGTTGTCGATGTGGATGTGCCGGGGTTGCGAGTGTGCGACCGCCCCGAGTCCGTCGGTCACCGTCAGGACGACCGGCGAAGGCCCGTTGTCGAGAGGCGTGAAGCTGGCACTCGCACCGTCCAGTTCGATCACGCCGTTCGGAGTGAACACCTGCCAGGTGTACGTCAGCCCGGCCGTGGACGGGTCCGATGCGGACGCGGTCAGGGTGATCGCGGTGCCCTCGACGCCGGTCGCCGGCACGCTGATCGTGTCAATCGTTGGGGCCTGCGTCGTGACGGTGATCGTCTTCTGGATGGATTGCGGGGGGAACGAGCCGGGATCGACGGTGTAGACGTGTACCGTTAATTCGAACGTGGTGGGGACCGGGGACGCGACCACGATCTGAAGGTCCGCGAGATCGGCGGGGGTCAACCGCCAGACGTTTACGTCGAGCGCGCCGGCGCTGAACGTCACGCCGGGCGGCGGGTTGAGGATGTCGATGTGTACGTCTTCGGAGCCGTCGTCGTCGGCCGACCCGGCGGAGATCGGGAACGCGCCCGGAACCCCGGCCGGCACCGTGACGTCCGACACCGTGAGGTACGGTGCGTCGGTGACGGGTTGGACCACGATGTCCAGGTCGCCGGTGTCACTGAAGTCGTGCCCGTCGCTGACCGCGTACCGGATCGTTTCCCGTTCCGCGGGACCGTACGTAGCGTAGTTCGGAGCGGGGGCGTACACCAGCCAGTCCGCGGCGTCGTAGTCCGGCCCCGACACCGGGATCATCTGCCCGACCGCGACGGCCGAGCCCTGGTACAGCAGCGTGCCGTTCGACGGGAGCGCGTCGATGCGGATCGACTGGACCGTGTCGCCCGGGTCCGCGTCCGAGACAGAACTGAGGAAGTTGGCGGCTGTGAGCGCGAGGGGCGTGTCCTCGGTCGTGATTGCGACCCCGCCGCCCAACCGCGGCACGTGGTTAAAGTAGAACGACCCGCTTGTGAAGACCGAGCCCCGCAGCGTCGCGTCGACCGCCTGCACTTCCCAGTAGTACATCCGCCCGCCCACCAGGGTCACGTCGGCGAACGGTCTGGAGTACGCGCCGGGGGCCGCGACGAGCCGGGTGCCGTCGGCCAGCGCCGGGGCGGACACGACGTCGTTGCCGCCCGGCGTGGTGCCGATGCGGACCGTGTACGTGAGCGCCGGGGCGGGCGTGTTGTCGTCGCTCGCCCCGTCCCACCCGAGGCGGACCGTGTTCCCGGTTGCGGGGGCGGTCACCGTCAGGTCGGTGGGTGCGGTCGGGCGACTGGTCGGCGCGGCCCCGTAGTTCTCCACCACGGTCGGAACGAGCGTGCTCGACGCGGGTTGCAGGACGTCCAGGGTGCCGTTACCGTTGAAGTCCCCCCAGGCGATCGCTCCCGGGTTGATCTGCGACCGCACGGGCACGTCGGTCGCCGTCGCCTGCCCGAAGAGGCCGCCGTCGTTCACCTGGATGAACAGCCCGCCGTTTCGCGAATAGATGAAGTCCAGGTCGCCGTCGGAGTCCACGTCAGCCCACTGCATGGCGGACTCGTTCTGTTGCGACGCTTCGATCAACCCGGTGAACGTGAACGTGCCGCCGCCGCTGTTGCGGTACAGGCCGAATTCCGGGCCGACCAGTGCGTTAAACCCGGACGCGACGAAGTCGGGGAGGCCGTCGCCGTCGTAGTCGCCCCACGCGGAGATGGTACCGTTCGTGTTGTTTGTTGGGTTTACAGAGGTCGAGAAGAACCCGCCGCTGTTCTGGAAGTATTGCGGGCCGTTGGACGTGCTGGCAAGCAGGTCGAGGTCGCCGTCACCGTCGGCGTCGGCGAACGATGCAGACGTGATGAGCACCCTGGGTCCAATGTAAGGCGTGAGGGCGCCGGCACTGCCGCTAATCAGAAACCCCGTCGAGGCCACCCCCACGCTGTTACTCATCACGTACCCGCTCAAGATGACGTCCAACGCCCCGTCGTTGTTGAAGTCCGCCCAGTAGGCGTGTGACACAGACGTGAACCCGTAGGCGGCGTATGTGAAGTTCGCTTGCGTGAAGGTCCCTGTCGAGTGACTGTAGACGTAGATCCGAGCTTCGCCTTCGGGGGTGACCCCGAGAACGTCCAGGTAGCCGTCGCGGTTGTAATCGCCGAACCGCATCGAATTCAGCTGCGGCAGGCCGATCGTGTCGAACGTGGAGGTGAAGTTGCCGGTGCCGTCACTCAGGTAGACGGTCGAGCCGATCACCGCGTCGAGGTGTCCGTCCCGGTTCACGTCGGCCCACGTCGCAGTCGTCCAACCGACGGGGGGGCTGAGGTCGATGACCGGGTTCGTCGGCTGGACGACGAACCGAGCGGTCGCCTCCGACTGCGTGTGGCTCTGGTCGTCGGTGATCGTGTACGTGAAGCTCGCGACGCCGGTGAACGTCGGGTCCGGGGTGAACTGGACCCGCGCGCCGTGCCCCGGCGGGTCGAGCAACTCCACCGTGCCGCCGACCGCGTTGCCGACCGCCACCAGCGTCACCGACCCGCCATAGATGCGAGGAGTGGTCGGCGAGTCGTTCAACACGAGTGTCGAGTCTGGGATCACGAACGCCGGCGAGCCCTGTGTGACCGTCGGGAGCGTGTCGTCGGCCGCCCCGGGTGCCGGGGTCGAGCCCACGAGCACGCGGATCAGTCCGCCGCCCTGCTTCGGGTCAATGCCGCCGTTGGTCCTGCCGTTGTCCTGCACCGTGAAGTAGAGGAGTGCATACCCAGACCGGCCCGCCATCGGTCGGAAGAGGATGTTTCCCCCGGAGACCACCGCGGAGCCGGGCACCTGCCCGAAGGTGTCCACGCGGACCCCGAGCAGTGTGAGCGTCTGGCCGCTTTCCGGGGCCGGGCCGGGCGGGGTCGCCGCGAGGACGTCTGCCACGGGGATGCGGATGACGCCGTCCCGACCCATGGTGTAATCGAGCGTGGTGAAGACCGGGGAGTCGTTCACCTCGGTCACGATCTGAGTCGCTGTGGCGGTATCACCGCTGTACGCGGTCGCGCCGTCGTTGGTCGAGACGCTGACGCCCGTCGCGCCGGTCGTGCGGCCGTCGGTCTGGTCCCACCCTCGGAAGGTGATCGTTGCGGTGGTGCCGTCCTGGGCGTTCGGGAGGTAGCGCACGCGGTCGGTGTCGGCCGCGCCGAGCAGCGTGGCGCTCGCGTCGGACACGGGGCCGAAGTCGGTCCAGGTGCGGCCGTCGTCGGTGCTGAACTGCCACTTCCCGTGGGAGCCGGTCAGCCCGGTGACGGCGATCCCCCGGCCCGAGACCGCGTCCGCGTCGCCCAACTTCCCCGCGACCAGCGACGCGACCGTCGCCCCCGTGTTGGCGACGTTGTCCTCGTTGATCGCCGGCAGGTTGTTCGCGCCGGTGAGCGTGGGGGCCGCGTTCGTGGCAACGGCGAACACGTTCGCGGTGTAGTCGGTGTACCCGCCGTCCTGGTCGATCACGCGGGCGTAGTACGTCGTCGTGCCCGCGGCCGAGACCGGGACCGAGTACGCCGTGGACGTGCCAGCGGTGGCGTAGGTCGCAGCGAGCGCGGTGGTACGTCTCGCGAACGAGTACCGCAGGCCCGCCGCCGTGTCCGCGGCGGACGGGTCGAACGCGGAGACGAACCCCGCGCCCACGCTCACGGTCTCCGAGCCGGGGTACACGACGTAGCGGTCCGGGATGACGCCCGTCGGGGCCACGTTGGTGACCGTAAAGTTTACGGCGTTCGACGTGCCGCCGCCCGGGGTCGGGCTGAAGACCGTCACGTTCACCGGGCCGCTCTCGGCCACAGACGCGGGGAGCGTCGCCGTCAGCGTGGTCCGGTTCACGTACGTCGTGGCGAGGGCGATTCCCTCGAACATCACGACGGAGCCGATCCCGAAGCCGTTGCCGATGACCGTCAGTTTCGTCGCGCTCCCTTCGTTCGCCGCGGTGGGGTTGACGGACGCGAGCGTCGGCACCGGGTACCGGACCGTGACGGCCGGCGTCGCGAGGCCGCCCGTATCGACGAACCGGAGTTGGATCGCCGAGCCGTAGGGCGCGGTGGAACTTGTGTGCAGAGTGAGCGGGATCGTGTAAACCCCCGTGGCGGGGGCACCCGACTGGATTTCGAAGCCCGAGAGGTACGGCGTGATCGTCCACCCGGGTGGAAGGCCGGCCGCCGCCAGCGTGGCCCCGCCGGAGGGTACAGTGGCCTGCGCGACGAACCCGGTCACGTTGTCGCCGATGAGGACCGTCATTGTGCCCTGAACGTCGGCACCGGCCACGGCGGACGCGGGGAAGTTGTAGGCGGTCGATACGAAGTTGGTCGCGCTCTCGAAGGCACCGATGTCCGGCGCGGAGCCGATCGGCCGCGTGAGGCCGCGCTGGTCGGTGGTGAGGCTCGTGCCGAGGACCGAGGCGGGATCCGTGCCCGCGTCCACGGCCAGGCTCGTGCTGCTTTGGAACGCGAACACCGGCGTCTTGCCGCCTCTGAGCGCGAGGGTGGAAACGAGTCCGGGGGTGACGTTGACCAGGTCGCCGTTGCCGCCGAAGCCGGTGGTCCCGGTTCGACTGCCGATCAGGTTGTGGCCGGCGCTGGTGAACGCCGCGGCCGTGGGGATCACGTCGGTTCCCGTGTTCGAGCCGACGATCGTGTTGATGAACTTCACGCCAGTGCCGCCGCCCGCGAGCCCGGTCGAGTTGAAGGCGACCGTGGCGTTGGCGACCGTCACGGTTCCAATGGCGTAGACGCCGCCGCCCTCGTTGGTCGCGGTCCCGGCCCAATCCGAGCCGCTCGCGCCGCCCAACCCGTTGGTGTCGCCGCTCCCGCCGCTGCCGCCGGCGCCGCCCCTGGAGGTGACACTCGGTGCGGTGAGGGTGTTGAAGCCCACGGTCGCGTTCGCGACGGTGGAACCCGCCGTCGTGTTGAGGTAGACCCCGCCCCCGCGAACGACGCCGGCCACCCCGCCGTTCCCGCCGTTGCCGCCACGCCCGCCGTTGCCGTCGGTGACGACGCCGTACCCGCCGTTGCCGCCTCTTCCGCCGTTGCCACCGTTCCCGGGCGTCCCGGCGACAAGAGAGTTGTTGGCAATGGTGGTGCCCCGAAGGGTGAGCTTTCCCCCGCCGGACAGACCACCGCCCGTCGCGGCCCCCCCCGTGCCGCCCGTACCTCCCACGCCGCCCTTGGCACCGTCGTATCCGGAGAGAAAGACGTAGGTGTTGGTCTGGCCGTTGCCGCCGGTCCCCCCGAGTCCGCCCGTTCCTCCGGCGCCGGCCGTCCCGGTGTTTTGTTGGACAAGCGTGTCCTGGATGGTGACCGTACCACCAAGGAAAACGCCGACACCCGAAACCGCGCCGCCGGTGCCGCCGGCCCCGGCCCATCCACCGCCGTGTGGCCCGATGCTCTGACCGTACACGCCCGAGTGCCCGAGTCCGCCGACGCCACCGACGCCACCCGCCCCACCCGTGGCGTTGTTCGACTGCACGGTTGCGCCGGTGATCGTCGCCGTGCCATCGATCACGGCAAGGCCCGCCCCGTTTACACTCCCCCCGGCACCCCCGACCCCACCAACGCCAGCCCCACCCGACGAGTAGCCGAACCCCGTCCCGGGTTGGCCCGTGCGGCCGCCCTGGCCGCCCTGGCCGCCGGCCCCGCCGGTCGCCGAGTTGTTCGAAATTGTCGTGCCGGTGATCTGGACCGTTGCGTTGCGTTGCGCATGGACGGCACCGAACGCCGCCCCGCCCGTCCCGCCGTCCCCGCCGAGTCCACCGGCCCCGCTGTAGCTCAAGCCCCCGTCGCCCCCGAGTCCGCCGTTACCGCCGTTGCCGCCGATCGCGGAGTTGCTCGTCACCTGAACATTGGTAAGCGTGAGCGTCCCGCCCGCGACCTGCACGGCCGCACCGCCGGCGTTGCCTCCGGAGCTGCCCGTGCCACCCGTCCCGCCCTGGCCGCCCTGGCCGTGCCCGCCCGAGCCCAGATTGGCCACGGCGCCGTCACCACCGATGCCGCCGCTGCCTCCCGTGTGCCCGGCGCCACCGGCAACCTGATTTGACGAGATTGTCGTGTTGACTATCTGAACTGTTGCGTTGGAGCTGTGAACGCCCCCGCCGTAGGCGCTGACCGGGTAGTGGTTCGTGTCCGATCCGTAACCCGGCAACCCGTCACCGCCCGGGTGCCCGTCCTCCGGCGTGCTCGTCCCGAACGGGTTGTCGACCCCGTCGGCCCCATTGGCCCCGTTCAACGAGTAGGTGTAGGCCAGCAGGTTCGTCGTGAACGCCGCCTTGTTGTTCGAAATGGTGCTGTTCTGAATGGTGAGACTGCCGCCGGTCGCGGAGATGCCGCCGCCGGCCGAAGTTCCCCCCGAGTTGACCTCGTTCCCGCTCACCGCCACCCCGTCAAGAGTGACGTTCGCCCCCCCACTCTGAATGCCGCCGCCGGCCAGGAAGATGTAGTTGTCGTCGAACTGGCCCGGGTTGCCGACGAGGCGGCCGCCGGTGATCGTGAGGTTCTTGAACGTAACGGTGACGCCCGACCCGATCACATCGAAGACGCGGTCGATCTGCCGCGCGTCGATGAACGTCTGGCTGGCCCCCGCGCCCTGGATCACCATCGTCTGCGTGCCGGTGATGTCGAGGTCGCCGGTCGCGGCGCGGTCCTCGACCTGACCCGTGAGGCTCAGCGTGTACGTGCCGGTGCCGAGGTTGATGGTGTTCGTTTGATTCTGAAAGCTCGTGTTCGAGCTGATGATCGCCGACCGCAGGCTCCCCGACCCGAGGCCGCCGTCGGCGAAGTTCGTGACGGTGAACGTCGCCGGAACCTCTCGCGGCTCAAGAGGTTCGGCCGCGAGCGGGCTCGACCGGCGGATCGTGGTAACGCGGCGGCGGTTCCGGAACGCACGGCACCAAGTCAGGAGCGGATTGGGCGGGGGCATTGGGTCGGGCTCGTGAGAGGGTGCGCGGGCCGGGCAAGGCGCGACACTCTTTCTCCCCCACCGGCCGAACCTAACCCCTCGGGACGAAAATTATTCTCCCGGTCGCGCGACGACAGCCCCTTCCCCGGTGCCTTCTGCACGGGACGCCCGGGGCACGCGGCGGCGGATTTCCGTTTCCCACAACCGCACCGAGGCTTCATAATCACGGGACAGGGCCGGGGGCGCTGCCACCCTCTCCGCGAGCCGCCCCCGGGCTCTGGCCGACACACTGCGAGGCTCCGCGAATGAACGGGTCGCACGCCGCCGTCTCCCGCCGGTCCGCCCTCCGGGTCGGCGGGGCCGGCCTGTTCGGGATGTCGTTCCCGCGGTTCCTCGAAGCCGCCGAGAAGCCGAGGGCCCGGCTCAAGGCCAGCGCTAAGGCCGTCATCTTCCTGCACCAGTGGGGCGGCCCCGGCCAGCAGGAGACGTTCGACCCCAAGCCCGACGCGCCGGACAACGTCCGCGGGTGGTACGGGGCCACGAAGACGAAGCTCCCGGGCGTGCTGTTCGGCGAGAAGATCCCGAAGCTCGCCGCGATGGCCGACCAGTTCACCGTCGTCCGGTGCCTCCAGCACAACATGAAGAACCACAACTCGGCGGGGTACTACAGCCTCACCGGGGTGGCCCCGCCGACCGACGACCAGCGGCTCCGCGACTCGCTCGAACTGTTCCCGGCCTACGGGAGCATCGTCGATAAACTCGCGCCCACGGCGAAGGGCGCGTCGACGTTCGTGAGCTTCCCGCACGTCATCGCCGACGGGTCCATCACCCCCGGCCAGCACGCGAGCTTCCTCGGCAAGGGCCACAACCCGCTGTTCGTCAACCAGGACCCGAACAAGCCCGACTTCAAGCTCCCGGAACTCACGCTCCCGGCGAACCTCAACGTCGAGCGGCTCGAGAGCCGCCGCGACATCCTCAAGCTGATCGACGAGCAGGCCGAGTTGCTCGAGACGTCGCTCGTGGCCCAGGGGCTCGACGAGAGCTACCAGAAGGCCGTCGCGATGCTGACGAGCCCGCGGTTCAAGCAGGCGTTCGACCTGACCCGCGAGGACAAGAGGACCCGCGCCGCCTACGGCGACACGACCTACGGCCAGAGCTGCCTGCTCGCCCGGCGGTGCGTCGAGGCCGGGGCGAAGTTCGTGAACGTGTACTTCTCGCGGGCGATCGGCGGCAAGGGCCAGGGCTGGGACTACCACGGGTTCAACAAGGAGAACGTCCCCGACCGGCTCCAGGAACTGCTGCCGATGACCGACCAGACGCTGCCGGCGCTGCTGAACGACCTGACCGACCGTGGGATGATCGACGACGTGCTGGTGGTGTGGGTGGGCGAGTTCGGCCGCACGCCGCGGATCAGCTCCAACGGCGGCCGCGACCACTGGCCGCAGTGCTACAGTGCGGTGCTCGCCGGCGGCGGCGCGAAGAAGGGGTTCGTGTACGGGGCGAGCGACAAGATCGGCGCGTACGCGACGACCGGCCAGGCGCGGCCCGAAGACCTCGCGGCGACGATGTTCGCGGCGCTCGGGATCGACCCCGACACCGAGATCACCGACAAGCTGAACCGCCCGCTGCCGATCTCCCGCGGCGTGCCGCTCCGCGAGCTGTTCGCGTGACAGGGTGGCGCTTTGTAGGGCCGTTGCCTGAGCGATCCGAGACGCTTCGACCGGCGCAGCCGGCCCTACTTCTTGAGCAGCGCGTCGAGCACCCAGCACCCGCGGGCGTGCCGGGACTTCTTGTTGCGGCAGTGGTCCAGCACGACTGCGTCGTCGCACCCCGCGTCCTGGAGCGCGTCGGCCAAGATCGGCATCCGGTCGAAGGCGCGGTCCTCGTAGATCCCCTTCGCGAGTGCGGCGACCGTTGACGTGAGCCACGCCGGGTCGGCGGTCGCGTCCCGGAACGGCCACGGCCCGAACAGTTCCCTGACGAAGTGGGCGGCCGCGCGGATCGCCGGCTTCCCGCGAGCGCCCCACCCGGCCGGCGCACCGGCGGTGGCGGTCACGGCCTCTTTCGCGTCCGGCCCGAAGAACACGACGCGGGTCGCGGCGTAGATTTCGAGCGCCTCGGCCGGGGCGGCCCCTTCATCGCCCCAGCGCTCGATCAGCGCCGCGCGTGCGGCCAACTCGGTGCGGCCACCGGTCTGCCGGAGCCGGGGGGCCTGCCACGCCCAGAACGCGGCGAGGTACAGCCGCAGCACCCGCTCCGTGGCGCGCGGCGATGCGACGGCGAGGGCGGCCATCGCCTTCGGGTCGAACGACTCCCACCACTCGTCTTCGGTCATGGTCACGCCCGGTCGCGCGGGAACTCGCCCCCGACCGGATCATAGCAGACAGCCCGAAGGTAGGTCACTCGCTCCGCGAGTGACACCGGACGCGCTCGGAACCTCCCCGTGAAGCTCTGCTGCGCCGGGGCGCGACTCGCGGAGCGAGTCGCCTACTTTGCGGCCGCCACGTCGGGCGAGCGCTCGTTCGTGACCACCAGCACGTCGCACCGCTTCAGGAAGTCGTACCGCTTCGCGACGACGCGGGCCGTCGGCACCTCCGCCGACAACTTCTCCCACGCGGCCCCGTGGACGAACACGTACCCCGGCGTCGGCACCGCCAGGAACTCGGCCACGGCCGCGGGCGCGTCGAGCCGCGCGACCTCGCGGCCCGTGTAGAAGACCACGCTCGGCTCGAACCACCCGAACGCCGCCACGCGCAGGTCGCGGGTCGGGTCGCCGAGGCCGGTCGCCGCGACGAGCGCCCGCGGGGCGCGCTTCTGCTCCAGGAGCGCCGGCGTGCAGGCCATCATCGGCGCCATGAACGCCACCGCCGCGACGCCCAGGCCCGCCACCGCCGCGTGCCGGTCGCCCCGCCGCACGTTCCAGCCGAACCAGGCGCCGGCCGCGACCGGCACGAGCCCGAGCGGGCTCCACGCCGCGAGGCCCGGGAACAAGCGGTTGGCGTACAGCATCGCGCCGACGGTGACCGCCCCGATGAGGAGCATCCCGGCGGCCCCGGCCGGCATCAGCCACCGCGGCACGGTCAGCGAGCCGTCGCGCCACGCGATCAGGAACCGGGCGGTGAGGACCGCGAGCGCCGGGTACAGCGGGAACACGTAGTTCGGGAGCTTCGTCGCCGCCGCCGAGAAGAACACGAGGTACAACCCGGCCCAGCACACCAGGAATCGGTACGCGCGAGTGTCCCCATCGTCGGTGGTGGGCGAGATGGGGAGACGGGGAGATGGGGAGATGGGGAGTGAAGACTCCGCACCGTCATCACCCTGAGTCTTGTTCTCCCCTTCTCCGTGTCTCCCGCTCTCCCCGTCTCGCTTCGTGGCCCGGACGCCGTACCACACGGCCGCGAGCAGGAACGCGGACCACGGGCTGAACAGCACGGTGACCGTGAGCGGGTAGAACCACACGCCGCCGCTGTGCCCCTCCATCGGGCTCATGAACCGGTTCACGTTCTCGTTGCCGAAGAACGCCCGGAGCCACTCGCCGCGCGTCTCCGCGGCGACCAGCCCGTACCACGGGATGCCGACCAGGATGAAGGTGAGCGCGGCCGCGAAGATGCGGCGGTCGAGGAGCCGGCCGAGTTCGCGGTTCCAGGCGAAGTACGCGAGGATCACCGCCCCCGGCAGCGCGAGGCCGACCGGTCCCTTGGTGAGCATCGCCAGCCCGCACGCGGCGGCCGTCGGCACCCACCACCGCCGCGAGCCGTTCTGGTGCAGCGTCCAGAACAGGTAGTACGTGAGCGTCGTGTACAGCAGCAGCGTGGCGTCGGGCGTGGCCGCGTGCGTCAGGACCGCGAAGTGGGTCACCGACGCGAGCACGACGCCGCCCAGGAGCCCGGTCGGGCGGCCGAACATGCCGCGGGCGAGTTCGTAGGTGAGCAGGACGATGAGCCAGCCCGCGAGGACCGACGGGAGCCGGGCCGACCACTCGCTGACCCCGAACGCGGCGTAGCTGGCGCGCTGGAGCCAGTACAGCATCACCGGCTTGGCGGTGCGGAGCTGGTAGTTGAACGTCGGGATCACCCAGGTGTCGGCGTCGCGCATCTCGCGGGCCGCCTGCGAGTTCACCGCCTCGTCCATGTCCCACAGGCTGCCGGCCCCCAGGTTCGGGAGGGAGAGGGCGGCGCACGCCGCCAGCAACAGGGTGTAGTCTCGCAGCCGGTTCCGCATGGCGAACTCCGTTTCGTCGCACTCGGGCGGCCGATCATAGCCGGAACGAGTTTGCGTGGGGAGGGCAACCGCACGCGGCGGCCGGAGCCGTAGCGACGGGACGCGGAGGACGCGGACGAAGGGCAGGGTGAAGGGGATCGAATCAGACCCGGGTTCCGTCTGATCGGCTCTCGATCCCGTCTTTCGTCCGCGTCCTCCGCGTCCCATCGCTGGGTTCTCGATCTGGCCTTGCCCGGCCGGGGGCCGCGGGTATGGTCGCGGTCAAACCACGGAGGGCGTGCGATGAACCGGTTCCTGGCGGGCGCGGCGGTGTGGGGCTTCGTCGGCAGCGTCGCGTACTTCGCGCTCACGCGGTCGGATGCGACCGGGCCGGTCCCGGCCCAACAGCCGGCCCCCGCGGTCGCCGCGCCGGCCCCCAGCCGCGAGCACGAGGCGCTGAAGCCGCCGGTGCTGCTCGCCGACGTGATCGAACTCACCGACCTCGACCCGCTCCTCGATCCGCCGGTGCGGGCGGCCGGCGGGGTGCCGTTCGACGCCGAGCCGGTCGTTCCCGTGCAGGCGGTCCAGGCCCCGGAGCGCATCCCGCTGTCGGTCGATTGATGGGCCGCACCCACCCCGTACAATGCCCCGGTGTCGGTCCGCACCCACAGCACCGGAGTACGTCTCATGCGAATGCTGGTCGCCGCGGCCCTCGCCGCCGCGCTCGCCTCCGCCACCGTCGCCGAGGACAAGAAGGGCACGCCCGTCGAACTCGGCGGCGTGAAGGCCACCACGCCCGGCGCGTGGAAGGAAGAGGCCCCGTCGAACAAGATGCGGCTGATGCAGTTCAAGCTGCCCAAGGCAGAGGGCGACCCCGAGGACGCCGAACTCGCGCTGTTCAAGTCGCCCGGCGGCGGCAGCGTGCAGGCGAACCTGGAGCGCCAGGAGAAGAAGTTCGAGCTGCCCGCCGACAAGAAGGCCGCGGACGCCGCCAAGACCGAGAAGATCAAGTTCGGCGACAAGTACGAGGGCGTGTACCAGGACATCCAGGGCACGCTGCTCAAGAAGTTCCCGCCGTTCGACCCGAACGCCAAGATCACCAAGGTGCCCGACTACCGGCAGATCTACGTCATCTTCGAGGCCAAGGACGGCGACTCGACCGTCGTGTACTCGATGACGCTGCTCGGGCCGGCCAAGACCGTCGAGGCGCACAAGAAGGCGTTCGACGAGTGGGTGAAGAGCTTCAAGTGATCCGAGTCGTGGACAGTGGGGAGTGGGCAGCGGACAGCTAAAACGACAGAACAGGGCTCTGTCTTCCCTGTCCACTGCCCACTCCCCACTGTCCACCATGCACTTCGACTACCACCTCCCCGAGCACCTGATCGCACAGCACCCGGTGGCGCGGCGCGACGAGTCGCGGCTGCTCGTCGTGCGGCGCGCGACCGGCGAACTCGAGCACCGCACGTTCCGCGACCTCCCCGAGCTGCTCAGCCCCGGCGACCTCCTCGTGCTCAACGACACGAAGGTGCTGCCGGCCCGCGTCGTCGGCCGCCGCGAGTCCACCGGCGGCAAGTGGGAGGGACTGTTCCTCCGCGAGCGCGACGGCCTGTGGGAGATGCTCGCGCAGACGCGGAGCTACCCCGAGGTCGGCAGCGCGTTCGTGACCGACACCGGCCTGCGCCTCACGCTCCGCGGTCGCACACCCGACCGCCACTGGCTCATGGAACCCGACCCGCCCGGAACGCCCGCGGAGGTGCTCGGTCGCTACGGGCACATTCCGCTGCCGCCGTACATCCGCAAGGGCACCGCGGCCGACGCCGACACCGAGCGCTACCAGACCGTGTACGCGGCGCACGCCGGCTCGGTCGCCGCACCGACCGCCGGGCTGCACTTCACGCAGGAGGTGTTCGACCGACTCACCGCCAAGGGGATCGGCACGGCCCGCGTCACGCTGCACGTCGGGCTCGGCACGTTCGCGCCGGTGAAGGCCGACTACCCGGCGAAGCACGCGATCCACCGCGAGTGGTGCGAGGTGACGCAGCCGACCGTCGGCTCGATCCGCGAGGCGAAGGCCCGCGGCGGCCGCGTGGTCGCGGTCGGCACGACGACGACGCGGACCCTGGAGAGCGCCGCCCGCACGGGCGAGTTGGGGCCGTTCAGCGGCGAGACCGACCTGTACATCCTGCCGGGGTTCGCGTTCCGCGTGGTCGATTCAATGGTCACGAACTTCCACCTGCCGCGAACGACCCTGCTGCTACTCGTCGGCGCACTGGCCGGCACCGATCTGCTCGCGAAGGCCTACGCCGAAGCCGTGGCCCGCGAGTACCGCTTCTACAGTTACGGCGACGCGATGCTGGTGCTGTGAGGCAGGTCAGAGAACGAGGTCGGCCGGCGTCGCAATTCGCGGCACCTGCCGCGTCGCCGCCAGCAGCCGGTCGTCTTCGATGGACGCCCGGATGCGTGATTCCAACTCCGGGTCGAGCTTGCCGAACCGGTCGCCCAGCATGGCGATCAGGTTTTCCTGGAGGGACCGCAGTGCGCGGAGCCGCTCGCGGGTTTGCCCCTCGACCCGCCCCTCGTCGAGAATCGCCTGGTACGTCGATGACTCGCGCATCTTCTGAACCCCCTGAAACAACGTGCGGGCCACAGCCTTATCGTACCGCAGCCCCAGCAGGATGAAACCGCAGCTGAGGAGCAGGTTGGCCTCGTCGATCGACGCCGACTCGCGTGTCACCCGCTCGGCGAACCGCGTCACGAGCGCCGGTAACCGCGGGCTCGCGTCGTCCGTCAGCAGCGCAAGGGGCGTCGCCCCCAGACCACCGACGAGCAGGACGTCGGCGGACAGTTCCCACACGCGGACGACGTCGTAGGTGAACCGCAGGTACTCCCGGCCGTCGGCAAAGTGCCTCAGGACCGTCCCCGTGAGGGCGGCGGTGCTCGCCTCGCGGCGGAGGAGCAGCGCGACGGTGTGGACCGGCCCGCCGTACCGCGCCTCCAGGAGAACGTTGTAGAGCAGCAACCGGTCGTGGAACCCGCCGTCCCAGCTCGACTGCGGCTCGATGTGGAGCAGGCCGGACGCGGGCGGGCCGAGGCGGAACACCTTGTCCGCGGTCGGCTGGACCGTGGACAGGTCCGCGTCGAGCGGTTCCGCCGCCACCGACGCGGGCAACCCGACGAGCGGGGCGAGCCACGCCACCCAGTCGGCCGCGCACGCGTCGAGCAGTTGCTTCATCGCGATGTCGAACGACCCGGCCATTGGTCACCCGCTTGGGAATCGTTGGCTTACAGGTAAGCGGGAGGCCGCCTTCCACCACGGAAAGACCCAGGGTAGGATACCGCAACTCCCCACACCTCGGAACTCCCATGGCCACCGACCCCGAGCGGCTCGCGTTCCTCCGGGCGATCGCCGCCGCACCGGACGACAACACCCCGCGGCTGGCCTACGCCGACTGGCTCGACGAGCACAGTTCGAGCGACGCCGACCGGGCGCGGGCCGAGTTCCTCCGCATCGCGTGCAAGCACAGCACCAAGGCGCGAATCACCAAGGACGAGCAGGTGTGGCTCGCGGCCCACTGGCAGCGAATGCTCCCGACCGTGGCCGCACTGTTCGTCGAACTCGGCGGGAAGCCGGACGGCATCCAGTGGTCCGGCCGGAACCTGAAACTGTGGGTCGCGAGCCGCAAGCGGAGCGGCCGGGCGGTCTCGATGTCGCTCGAACTGGAGGTGTGGCGGGGGTTCGTGAGGCGGGTCGTCTACCACGAAGGGTTCGACACGGCGGCCTCTGCGGTGGCGGCCGACGAGCCGCTGGCCCGCCACGAACTCTTCCCCGAGCTGTTGCCGTACCCCCGCCCGCTGGCCGGCGGCCGGTTCCGGGTCGGGGTGGCCCCGGCGGAGTGCTTCGGCCAGGTTGTGTGGGACCGCATCGTCGGGCACGCGGCCGTGTCCACCACGTCGCGGGGCGAGGTGAAGATGTTCGACGCCCCGGAGGCCGGCCCGCTGACCCGCGTCGAACTGCACCGCACAGCCCTCGACGCCATCGCGAGGGCCATGACCGCACACGCCCGCACACTCACCGGCTGGCCTACCGACCTGCCCACGCTCTTTTAGGAACGGGCTCGCCACCTTCCGCCGCCGAGAGGTGCGGGGTATGATGACGCCATCACCCCACTTCGGGATCCGACATGGCCGACGACCCCGTTCTCGCGATCTGGGATCGCCTCTTGAGCGCCCCGCACCCGCTCCCGGCCGGGCTGGCGAGCTACGTCCTTCGGCTCGGCTTCCCGGACAGCGACCGGGACCGCATGGGCGACTTATCCGAGAAGGCCCAAACCGGTTCACTGAGTGACGACGAACGTGGCGAGCTAGAAGCGTACTGCCACGCGGCCGCGTTCCTGAGCGTGCTGCAATCCAAGGCCCGCGTGGCCCTGCGAACCGTACCCACGGCGGCCGGCAATGGCGCACCCGCGGCATGAGCTCGTCCGGGCACGAGCGGGAAGCGCGTGCGAATACTGCCGCATTCCTGCGGCCGTGTACGCGGGTCCGTTTACCACCGAGCACATCATCGCACGCCAACACGGCGGGTCCGACCGCGACGACAATCTTGCCTTCTCGTGCGCACGCTGCAACCTGCACAAGGGTCCGAACATCGCGGGTCTCGACCCGGACACGGGTGAGTTGACCCGCCTGTTCAACCCGAGGTCAGACAGGTGGGACGACCACTTCGTGTGGTCCGGCCACATCCTCGCGGGACGCTCTCCGATCGGGCGGACGAGTGTACGAGTCCTCGCGATGAACGAACCAACCATCCGGGCCGTGAGGGCGGCGCTACTCCTTGAAGGAGTCTTCCCCCCGATCACCTCGGGTTAATACGCCCGGGCAAAGACGACGCGCTTCGCGGACGGCTGGCCGGTGAAGATGCACGCCCCCGCGTCGGCCGGGCCGTCGAACGGGATGCACCGGATCGTCGCCTTGAACTCCTTCTGCACCCGGTCCTCGGTCTCGCGGGTGCCGTCCCAGTGGGCGTACACGAACTTGAGCCCGCTGCCGACGCCCTCGTCGCCGTCCTTGTCGAGCGGGAACAGCGCCTTGAACTCGTCGAGCGTGTTCGCGGTCACCGTCGCCTTGTCGCGGTACGCCTTGGCCCGGTCGAAGAGCGCCTTCTGAATGTCCCGCAGCAGCGCCGAGATGTGCTCGGCCGCGCCGGTGAGGGGGACGCCGAACTGCTTACCCTCCTTGCCCGGGGTGTCACGCCGGGCCACGGCGCACGCGCTCTTCTCGATGTCCTTCGGGCCGATCTCGACCCGCACCGGCACCCCGCGGACCTCGTACTCCGCGTACCGGAACCCGGGCTGCTTGTCGAACGTCGTGTCGATCTTCACGCTGATCGGCTCGTACCCGAAGAAGTCGTCCCGGGGCAGCGCCTTGAGTTCCGCCGCGAGCTTCTCGGCCGCGGCGATGCTCGGCCCGCGCTCCGCGTCGTTGCGGCCGAGCGGGACGATGACGACGTGCAGCGGCGCGAGCCGCGGCGGGACGACCAGCCCGTTGTCGTCGGAGTGCGTCATGATGAGCCCGCCGATGAGCCGGGTGCTGACGCCCCAGCTCGTCGCCCACGCGAACTCTTCCTTGTTGCTCTGGTCCTTGAACGTGACGTCGAACGCCTTGGCGAAGTTCTGCCCCAGGAAGTGCGACGTGCCGGCCTGGAGCGCCTTGCCGTCCTGCATCATCGCCTCGATGCACAGCGTGTACACCGCGCCGGGGAACTTCTGGCCGTCGGTCTTCGGGCCGACGAGCACGGGCATCGCCATGTAGTCCTCGGCGAACTTCTGGTACACCCGGACCATCTGGAGCGTCTCCTCCTCGGCCTCCTTTGCCGTGGCGTGCGCCGTGTGGCCCTCCTGCCACAGGAACTCGGCGGTGCGGAGGAACAGCCGCGTCCGCATCTCCCACCGCACGACGTTGCACCACTGGTTGATGAGCAGCGGCAGGTCGCGGTAGCTCTGCACCCACTTCTTGTAGGTGTTCCAGATGATGGTCTCGGACGTGGGCCGGATGATGAGGGGCTCTTCGAGCTTCGCGTCGGGGTCGACGTGCAGCGGGACGCCCTTGTCGGCCTTGAGCCGGTAGTGCGTGACGACGGCGCACTCCTTGGCGAACCCCTCCGCCATCTGCTCCTCCTTGGCGAGGTAGCTCATGGGGATGAACAGCGGGAAGTAGGCGTTGACGTGGCCGGTCGCCTTGAACATGCCGTCGAGGCCGCGCTGCATCTTCTCCCACAGCGCGTACCCGGTCGGCTTGATGACCATGCACCCGCGGACGTCGGAGTTGTCGGCCAGCCCGGCCTCCTTGACGACGTCGAGGTACCACTGGGGGTAGTTCTTCGCGCGGGCGGTGATCGCATCGGCCATTGACGGGCTCCAGAGAAAACAAAGCGAAGCCCCCCTGTCGCGACGGGGGGGCTTGTGGGGCTGATTATAGGTACGGACACCGCCGCGGCTCCGAGGTGACCGCGGCGGGGTGGCCCGGTGCGGCGGAATCGTGTTCAATGGAGCACGCACTCCGGCGGCGGGTCAAAGGGGGTCGGTCGTGTCGAGCATTCTCCGAGCGGTGCTTCTTGCAGCGGTCCCGGTGTGGCCCGCCGCGCCCACGGTCGCGGCCGAGCCCGATCCCGCGGCCGCCGAGAAGATTGTTGCCGACGCGCTGAGGGCGTGGCAGGTTCCCGGTGCGGCCGTGGTCGTCGTTCGCGGCGACGACACGCTGCTGTTGAAGGGGTTCGGCGTCCGCGAGGCCCGGAAGGCCGATAAGGTGACGCCCGACACCGTGTTCCCGCTCGCGTCGTGCTCGAAGGCGTTCACTTCGGCGCTGATCGCCATGCTCGTCGACGACGAGGCGCTCGCCTGGGACGACCGGGTGAGCAAGCACCTCCCGGGGTTCGCGCTCTCGGACCCGAACGCGAACGCGCTGCTGACCGTGCGAGACCTACTCAGCCACCGCACCGGCATCGGCGGCCACGACCTGCTGTGGTACCGCGCCCCGTGGGGGATCGACGAGACGCTGAGGCGCGCGAAGGCGCTGCCGCTCGACTACCCGTTCCGCAGCGGCTTCGCGTACACGAGCGTTCCGGTACTCGCGGCCGGGCGGTACGCCGAGAAGCGCACCGGCAAGAAGTGGGAGGAGCTTGTCGCCGCACGCGTGTGCGAGCCGCTCGGCATGACCGGCGTCTCGTTCACCACGAAGGGCATCCCCAAGGACGCGGAGCGGTCGTTCGGCCACAAGCTCGAGAAGGACGGGAAACCGGTTGTGGTGCCGTGGTACGAGATCACCGAGCCGAACCCGGCCGGGTCGGTGAACGCGACCGCCCGCGACCTCGCCGCGTGGCTCAAGTTTCACCTGTCCGACGGCATCAACCCGAACGGCACCCGCATCGTGTCGGTGAAGAACCTCGACGAGACGAAGGCCCCGCACACGCCGGTCCGCCTCGACGGGCTCGCGAAGGCGCTGAACCCCGACACCGCCCAACTGAGCTACTGCATGGGCTGGCTGTGCTACGACCACCGCGGCAAGAAGGTGCTGTCGCACGGCGGGATGATCGACGGGTTCCGCGTGCAGGTCACGCTGGTGCCGGGCGAGAACCTCGGCGTCGCGGTGCTGGCCAACCTGCAGGAGACGCGCATGAACGCGGCCGTCACGAACGCGCTCGTCGACCTGTACTGCGACCTGGAGGCCCGCGACTGGAACGCCTTCTTCCGCAAGGTGGCCGATCAGGAGGCCGCCGACCGCAGGGCCGCTCTAGAAGTGCGAGATGCCTCGCGCAAGCCCGACGCGAAGCCTTCGCTGCCGCTCGCGAACTACGCCGGCGAGTACGCGAACCCGGCCTACGGCACGCTGACGGTGTCGTGTGCCGGGGGCAAGCTCGCGCTGAAGTGGAGCAGTTTCGCGTGCCCGCTGGAGCAGTTCGAGGCCGACACGTTCCGCGTCACGAGCGGCTTCTTCGAGGACCGGCTCGTGACGTTCACCGCCGCAGAGGGGAAGGCGACGGGGGTGCGGTTCGCGGACCAGGAGTTCAAGAAGAAGTAGCCGCGGGTCCGGGCGAGCCGCGTCAGCTCACCAGCGCGAAGAACAGCTCCTCCAGGTCGTCCTGCTTGTACACGGTCCGCAGCTCTTCGAGCGTGCCGCAGCACACGATCTTCCCGTGTGCCATGATCGCCACGCGGTCGCACAGCTTCTCGACCTCCCGCATGATGTGCGTCGAGAACAGGATCGTCTTGCCGCGGCCGCGGAGCTGCTTGATGCTGTCGAGCACGGCCCGCTGGATCAGCACGTCGAGCCCGTTCGTGGGCTCGTCGAAGATGAGCACCGGCGGGTCGTTCACCAGCGCCCGCGCGATCGACACCTTCTGCTTCATCCCGGTGCTCATCTTGCCGCCGACGACGTTGCGGAAGTCGTTCATCTGGAGCGTGGCGAACAGCTCCTCCATCCGCGGGCCGAGGTCGCCCCACGGGATCTGGTGCAACTCGCCGTAGTACCGCACCATCTCCCACGCGGTCATGCGGTCGTACACGCCGGTATTGGCAGAAAGAAACCCGACGTGCCGCCGGACCTCGGACGGCTGGGTGACGACGTCGTAGCCCGCGACGGTGGCGGTGCCGGCCGTGGGCTTGAGCACGGTGCAGAGCATCCGCAGCGTGGTCGTCTTCCCGGCCCCGTTCGGGCCGAGTAGCCCGAGCACCTCGCCGGGGCGGACGACGAACCGGACCGCGTCCACGGCGGCCTTGGTGCCGTGCGGCCCGGAGAACGACTTCGACAGGTCGAGGACTTCGATCATGCTGAGGGTCGCTTCTGATGTCTGGTGGGGCAGGAGTCGGCTCACCCGGTGCGGGCGGCGGCGGACGCCGGCGGGTTCGCGGCCCGCCACCTCGCGTAGTTCGCCCAGGTCGGGTCGGTGATTTCGAACTCGGGGGCGTGGTCCGCGCCGAGCCGCAGGAGCGCCTTCCGCCGGCCGGTGCCGTGGTCGGCCTTCTCGCGGAGGAGCTCGAAGTCGTCCGGCCCGGCGACCCACACCGGGTCGCCCTTCGCGCCGACGAAGAACGCGGTGGTGCCGAGGAGCTTCACCTTCCAGTGCGGCTTGGTGGGCAGGTCAAGGGCCAGCTCGTCGGCCTGCGGGTCGGCGGCGCGGATCTCGGCGACGAGGTCGTCGAACCACGCGAGGTGCTCGGGGCTGGGCCGGTGCGCGAACATGCGGCGGAGCTGCGCGTACGCCTTGAACCGCCCGACCGCCGCCCACAGCATGAACAGCCCGAACAGGATCACGTACGCCGGCGGGCGGCCCCCGAGGAACGCGAGGAAGTTGTACCCCACGAACGCGAGCAACACGAACCCGTCGAGGAGCACCCCCTCGGCCGAGGGGAACAGCCACTTGAACAGCCCGACGCACAGCTCACCGACAGCGAGCGCCCCGTACAGGATTGCCGCGAGCGGGACGCCGCCGGCCCCGGCCCGCTGCTCCCACACGAGGTACGCGAAGAAGAGCATGACGAGGGCGAAGAAGACGTTCCCGCGGCCGGACCGGCGCACCCCGGCCCGCAGCTCGCGGTACGCGACCACCCGCTGGAGTTGCATCCGCATCGCGAAGTCGTCGGCCATGCTGACCCCGCACCGGGACCGCTCGGAGAAGCACGAAGAGAGTGATCCAGAGCTTACGCAGAAGACACAGATTGAAAGACAGAGCGCAGGCACAACGGGCGCAGAGTCCTCTCGCGAACTCTGCTTCATCTGTCTTGGTTCTGAATCTGTGTCTACTGCGTAATCTGCGGATCACTCTCTTCGGGTACACGGTCATTGTGCCGACTCAGGCGAGGACCGGCAACGCGGTCCCCGCGTTCGGCCGCGGGGCGCGCTCCTCGACGAGTTGGTAGAACACGTTCCGCTGCCGCGGCTCCCACCCGGCCTCGCGGATCGACCGCTTGATCTCCTCGAGCGTCAGGTAGTGGACCGTGCCGGCCGACGCGACGACGTTCTCCTCGATCATCAACGAGCCCATGTCGTTCGCGCCGAAGAACAGCGCGACCTGGCCGATCTTGCCGCCCTGCGTCACCCACGACGACTGGATGTTCGGGACGTTGTCGAGGTACAGCCGGGCGATCGCCTGCGTGCGGAGGTACTCGAACGCGCCGCTCTCGGGCGCGTCGGCCATCTTGTGGCCCGGCTGCATCGTCCAGCAGATGAACGCGGTGAACCCGCCGGTCTCGTCCTGCAGGTCGCGGAGCCGGGTCAGGTGCTCGACGCGGTCGGCGTCGGTCTCGACGTGCCCGAACATCATCGTGCAGGTCGAGCGGCCGCCGAGCTGGTGCCACACCCGCGACACTTCGAGCCACTCGTCCGAGAGCGCCTTGTTCTTGGTCAGTTCCTTGCGCACGCGGTCCACGAGGATCTCGCCGCCGCCGCCCGGGAGGCTCCCGAGCCCCGCGTCCTTGAGCCGTTGCAGCACGGTGCGCAGCGGCAGCTTGTTGAGCTTGTGGAAGTGCCAGATTTCCGGCGGGCTGAAGGCGTGCAGGTTCACCTGCGGGTAGCGGCTCCGCAGGTCGCGCAGGAGTTCCTCGTACCACTCCAGCTTCAGCGACGGGTGCATCCCGCCCTGCATGAGGATCTGGTCGCCGCCGAGGGCGATCGTCTCCTCGATCTTCTTGTACAGCTCCTCGCGGGGCAGCACGTAGGCGTCGGCGTCGCCCGACTTGCGGTAGAACGCGCAGAAGTCGCACACCGCGGCGCACACGTTCGTGTAGTTCACGTTGCGGTCGATGTTGAACGTGCGGTACGGCTCCGGGTGCAGCCGCATCGTGACGGCGTGCGCGGCGCGGCCGAGCTTGTGCAGGTCGCGGCACGCGAACAGCGCGACGCCCTCGGCGGGGGTCAGGCGCTCGCCCGCAACGGCCTTCGCGAGAATGGTGTCGGTGGTTGCGGTCATGACGGACGTCTCCCAAGAGAAGCGATGGCACGCGGGTGACGCGGATCGAAGCCAGGATGAAGAGGGTCGCACCCGACCGGAGTTCCAAGAGCGGATCTCGTCCGATCGGGCCTCGATCCTGCCGCTCATCCGCGTCACCCGCGGGCCACCGCTTCGGTTTCTCTGCCGACGAACGGCGGGCGCGCTTCGGGGACCAGTCCCAAGTCCGCGGCGAGTTCGCGGTACTTCCGCAGGCCCGCGAGTTCGGCCGGGCCGAGGTCGTAGCGGATCACGGTCTCGAGGTAGCGGCGGCAGAACCCGGCGTCGAGGCCGAGCCCCGGGGCCTCGCGCTGGGCGATCAGCCCGGCCCGCGACAGGCCCCACTCTTTGGCCCGGTGGAACGCCCGCTCGGTCGCACCCAGTTCGACGCCGCCGCGGACCGCCCACACCGCGTACACCATCGGCAGGCCGGTCCAGGCGGTCCACTCCTCGCCGAGGTCGAAGGCGTAGCGGTGGCCCGGGAGGCACGCCCGCATGGCCCGGTCGCCGATGAGCAGCACCGCGTCGGTACCCGCGGCCTCGGCCGGCGAGTCGATCGGCAGTTGCTCGAACCGCGGGTCCAGCCCGTGCTTCGTCCGCAGCAGGATCTTCGTGAGTGCGGCGCTGGTTCGCGAGCCCTCGTCGAGCGCGACCGAGCGAATGTCGGCCCACGGGACGCGGCTGAACAGCGTGACGCTCAGCACCGGCCCGCGGGACGCGATGGCGACGTTCGGGACGAACGTGTACCCGTCGCCACGGAAGAACTCGACCACGGGGATGAGCCCGACGTCGAGGTCGCCGGCGGCCAACTGGTCGGCGAGGCGGCTCGGCAGGTCGAGGGACAGTGCGACGTCGGGCGCGAACTCGCCGAGCCGCTCGACGAGCGGCTTCGCGTTCAGGTAGTTGACCGCACCGACGCGGAGTTTCGTGGCCATCGTTCGGACCTTCGTGCGGCTCGGCCGCGTGCCTCGCAGCCGTCGTTATAAGAACCGATAACCGCACGGCGAACGCAACAGCGTCGGGCAGCCTTCGGCTGCGGGAAAACGCTGCGACCGGGCAAACTCTGAGCGCCAGCGAGGGGGTCGCGCTACCCCCTCGCTGGCGCTCAGGGTTCGCCCCGAATCCGTGTCCGCGTGCGTGCCCGTGTGCGTGCCCGAGTTGATCTCCGTCCCGTGCTCCGCTGTCTCGGCCCGGCGGCGCGCTTATCATTCCCGCATGGAAGCTCCTCCCCCCGCACGCGACGAGCGGCCGATCTGGCGCACCGTTCTCGCCCTGGCGCTGCCGGCGATGGCGCAGCAGTACCTGCTCGTCCTCGTGCGGCTGTCGGACCAGTACCTCGCGGACAACTTCCCGGTCGCCGACCCGGCCGACCGCAAGACGTACCTCGCGGCCCTGAACACCGCCGGCTACCTGTACTGGTTCGTGTCGAGCTACACCGTGGTCGTGAGCGTCGGCGCGACGGCGCTGGTGGCGCGGTTCGTCGGCGCGCGCGACTTCGCACTGGCGCACCGCGTCACCGGTCAGGCGATCATGCTCGGAGCGGCGCTCGGGCTGGTCGGCACAATCGCGGCGCTGCTCGGGCTCCCGCACCTCGTCGGCGCCTTGCAACTCACCGGGAACGCCGCGGCCGCCGCGGTCGAGTTCCTCACGCCGCTCGCGGTGCTGCTCGCGTTCCAGATCACCGAGTCGGCGTGCATCGCGTGCCTGGCCGGGGCCGGCGACACCCGCACCGGGCTGAAGGTGCTCGGCCTGGTCGCGGTGCTGAACATCCCGCTCGCGTGGGGGCTGTGCTTCGGCGTCGGGTCGTGGGGCGGGCTCGGGTTCGCGGGGATCTCGCTCGGCACCGGGCTGAGCCACGTCACCGGGTGCGCCGTGCTGCTCGTGGTCCTGGCCCGCGGGAAGTCGGGGCTCAAGCTCCGGCTGGCGAACCTCGTCCCGGACGCCGCGCTGCTCCGCCGGCTCCTGTGGGTGAGCGTGCCGGCCGGGGTGGACAGCATGTCGGTGGCGCTGTGCCAGCTCTGGTTCCTGAGCCTCGTGAACCGGCTCGGCGACACGGCGACCGCGGCGCACGGCATCGCGCTCCTGTGGGAGTCGCTCGGGTTCCTGGCCGGGGGCGCGTTCGGCACCGCGGCGATGGCGCTGATCGGCCAGAACCTCGGGGCCGGGAACCCGGCACGGGCGGCCCGGTGCGGGTGGGTCGCGTTCCAGATGGGCGCGGCCGCGATGGTCGCGATGGGGGCGAGCTGGCTCCTGTTCGCCGAGCCGATGTTCCGGTTGTTCTGCCACGAGGAGGCGTCGCAGCCGGTGGTCGACGCCGGGGTGCCGGTGCTGCGGCTCATCGCGGTGGCGATGCCGGCACTCGCGAGCCAGATCATCTTCACGGCGGCGCTGCGCGGCGCCGGCGACACCCGCGTCCCGGTGCTCATCAGTTGGGTCGGGTTCCTCGGCGTCCGGCTCCCGCTCGCGCACCTGCTGACCATGCCGGAGGTGAGCCTCGGGCCGCTCGGCTCGGTCCCGGGGTGGGACCTGGGCCTGTACGGCGCGTGGGTGGCGATGTGTACCGACATCTGGGTGCGGGGCAGCTTCTTCGCGGTCCGGTTCGCGAGCGGCCGGTGGAAGCGGATCGAGGTGTGAATCAACGGCCCCGCGGTCCGGTTCCGGTGGCCCCGACCCCGGCCCGTGGAGGACCAGGGGCCGGGGCCACCGGCAGCAGCGGGGAAGCGCCCTTTCGGAACCCCGCGTCAGGACACGCCCCTCAGCTCGACCCGGAACGCCAGCTCGGCGTTCCCCGGGATCGACGTCCCAAAGCCGGCCGTGCCGTACCCGCGGGACGAGGGGATGTCGAGCAGCCGCACCCCGCCGACCTTCATCCCCGGGATCGCGTCATTCCACCCCGGGATCAGATCCTCGAGAGGTCGGTTCGTCAGGGTGCCCGAATCGAACTGCATGCCATTCGTGAGGTAGCCGTTGTACCCGACGGTAATGTTGCTGCCCACGGCGGCTGTCGCCCCGGTCCCGACGGTCACGTCCTTGTACCGGACCCCGCTCGGCAGGGTGATCCACCCGGCGTCGGTCAGCGAGAACGGGAGCGTACTGGTGGCGCTGGTGGGCACGACCCAGGTGAAGTTCGCGGTGCCGGTCTGTGCGCCCTGGGTCGCCGTGACCCGCACGTTGTACGGGCTGTTGTTGCTCCCGTTCGCCGCGATGGTGCCGCCGATGACGCCGGTCAGCGGGTTGATGGTCAGCCCCGGGGGCAGGTTCGCGGCGGAGTAAATGATCGGGCCGCTCCCGGTCCCGGTCCCGGTGGCGGTCACCGCGACCCCGGAGACGGTCGCGCCGTTGGGGTTCGACTGGGTCGCGGGCGGGGTGACGGTGACGCCGCTCGCCGGGGGTGCGGGCGGGGCCGGGGCCGCCGTGTACTCGGGGGCCGCCGCGACGCCGGCGATCAGACCCCGCACCGACCCGCCGTCGCCCAGGAACTCGACCCAGTTCTGCAGCCCGGCCGCCTCGGGGCCGCGGCCCAGGAACCGCTCGTACGCGCCGTACACGGACCGGACGTGGTGCTCGGTGCTGGTGAGGAGCTGGAGCGCCACGTCCTCGCGGCTGGTGCCCGAGTCGAGCGCCCGGACGAAGTACGACACCCCGGCCGCGTCCGGGTTCCGCTCCAGCGCGACCTTGTACAGCCCCGCGACGAACCCCGTGTTCGTTCCGCCGAACCGCTGGAAGAACTCGGCCGAGCCGAGGACCGCGGCCTCGACCCGCTCCGCCGAAACGGTCCGCAGTTGCTCAACGTAGAAGTTCAGGCTCGCGGCGTCGGGCGCCCGGCCCAGGGCGGTCTGGAAGATCTCGGTGACGAGGTTGTTGCGGTACTCGGCGCTCCCCTGGAGGTCGAGGGCCGTCTGCCGCTGGTCGGTCGTGCCGGCGTCGAACAGCCGGGACCACGCGGCCACCTCGGACGCGGTCGCGGCCCGGTCGAACAGGTCCGTGTAGAGCTTGGCGACGAAGGCGTCGCTCGCGGCCGACGGGACGACCCGGTCCTCGAGTTGCTCCCAGCCGCGGAGGCCCGGGACGCGGGGCGACGGCCGCGACGCGGCGGACCGGCGGGCGTTCAACGAGTTCAGCCAGCGAATAATGTTCATGTTGCCCTCTGCGACCTCCGAGGGGAGCGGCTCGGCCCGGTGGGTGCGGCGCTCCGGGCGGCTCGGGAACCTTTCGGCTCCGCGGGCCGCGACCCGGCACGCCCATTGTGTGGAAATGCATTCTACGGCCCGGTTCGGACACCAACGTGCGCCCCACCGGCACAACCGGCCGGTCCCGCGGAACCGGACCGCCCGGCGCGCGGCGGCTTTCCGGTTCCCCGCCGCCGCAACAGCGGATACACTAACGTCACCTGCCCCACCGCACTTCGGAGCGCTGCCCCATGACCCGCCTCTTCCCGGTTGCGTTCGTTTCGTGCCTGCTGGCGGCCGGCCCGGCCGCGGCCCAGCAGGGCAAGCCGGTCAGCTTCATCACCGACGTGGCCCCGGTCCTCAAGGAGAACTGCCTCGCGTGCCACGACGCCAAGAAGAAGGCCGGCAAGTACGACATGACGACCTACGAGAAGATCATGGCCGGCGGCGCGAACGGCGAGCCGATCACCCCCGGCAAGCCGGACAAGAGCGAGTTCCACGACCTGATCGTCACCGCCGAGCAGCGGCGGATGCCGCCCCGCGACAAGGGCGAGGCCGTGCCCAAGGACAAGGCCGCGATCGTCGCCGAGTGGATCAAGCAGGGCGCGAAGCTCGACGCCGGGCTCGACCCGAAGGCCGACCTGGTGAAGGAACTCCGCGTCCGCTGGAAGCCGCCGGTGCCGCCCAAGGTGTACCCGTTCCCGACGATCGTCAACGCCGTCGCGTTCACCCCGGACGGCAAGTCGCTGGTCGTCGGCGGGCACCACGAGGTCACGGTGTGGGCCGTCGAGACGGGGAAGCTCGCGAAGCGGCTGTACACGCGGGCCGAGCGCGCCTACGGGCTCGCGTTCCTCCCGGACGGCAAGCTCGCGGTCGCCGGCGGCCGCCCCGGGCAGGAGGGCGACGTGCGGGTCTACGACCTTGGCGCGAAGGGCAAGACCGAGGACGGCGTCGAGGTGCTCGACGGGGTCAACGACAAGGCCGTGCTGGTGAAGCACCTGTTCGACGTCGAGGACTCGGTGCTGTGCCTCGCGGTCACGCCCGACGGGAAGACCCTCGCCGCCGGCGGGTGCGACCGGGCCGTGCGGGTGTTCGATCTCTCGGGTGGGCTCGCCGGTGCGAAGCTCGAACAGACGGTCGAGAACCACGCCGACTGGGTGCTCGGGTGCGCGCTCTCGGCCGACGGGAAGTACCTCGTGACCGCGGGCCGCGACAAGACGGCGAAGGTGTGGGACCTGAAGGCCAAGGAGTCGGTCGTCACGTTCCCCGAGCACCAGAACATCGTGTACGGTGTGGCGGTGAAGGCCGACGGCTCGGCCGGGTTCTCGGTCGGGGCCGACAAGCAGCTCCGCACCTGGAAGCCGGGCGGCGAGGGCAAGCAGGTGAAGAACGCCGGCGGGCACAACGACGACGTGTTCAAGGTCGTCGCCGGGCCGAAGGACGCGGTGTTCGCGACCAGCAGCGCCGACAAGACCGTGCGGCTCTGGGACGCGGACCTGAAGGCCGGTAAGACGCTCTCCGGCCTGACGGACTACGTGTACGCGGTCGCGTTCAGCCCGGACGGCACGCTGGTCGCCGGCGGGAGCTACGACGGCACGGTCGGCGTGTGGACCGTGGCCGACGGCAAGCCGATGCGGATCTGGAACGCGAGCCCCGGCATCGTCACGAAAGAAGAGCCGAAGAAGGACGAGCCGAAGAAGAAGTGACGCGGGAACTGGCGACCCGGAGCACCAGCGAGGGGGTGAGGCGCACCCCCTCGCGGGCGCGTATCGAAGTTGAGCGTTCGTGGTTTTCAGCCGCGGATGCGGCGACTGAGGGTAGCCAGGGGTGCGGCGAGCGCAGCGAGCAAACCCCTGGTCCGAGGCGTCCCGTGACATGCAGCCCTGGACGGGGCGACAGACACTACCCAGGCGCTTCACGCAACGCACCAGGGGTTTGTGCCGCAGAGCCGGCACCGCACCCCTGGCTACCCTCGGTCGCCGCGTCCGCGGCTACGAACCACAAACCAATCGCGCAACTTCAGAACTCGCGCTCCGGGTTCGCCCAGCTACTCTCGACCCCAACCCGCACCACCAGTTCCCCGCTTCAGGCTCTGGCGAGCGTTCGGCGAACAGATTATCATGTCGGGGTGTCGCGCACCCCTTCTCCGTCACGGTCGATGGACGCCCAACCGCCACCACCTGTGCCCACGCCTCCGGTCGCCGCGAGCCAACAGCGGTCGGCGCAGGTCGCGCTCGGCGTGTTCTTGGCGGTGACGCTCGGGCTCCTCGCGTTCCGCGGCTACGGCTCGTGGCTCGGCGCACGCCCCACGGACCCCGCCCCGGTCGCGCTCCTCGACCTGAACCGGGCCGACCGCGCCGAACTCGAGCAGGTGCCCGGCCTCGGCCCGGCGCTGGCGCGCGAGATCGCCGACGACCGGCAGAAGCGCGGCGCGTTCCGGTCCGTCGAGGAGTTGCGGCGGGTGAAGGGGGTCGGCCCGGCGACGCTGGAGAAGGTGCGGGCGTTCGTGCGCGTGGAGGCGGCCGCGTTCCCGCCGGACGTGGTGCCCGCGACCGGCGAGCCGCTCGTGCTGGAGCGCCGCCCGGCGCCGGTAGTGCCGGCCCCGTACCCGCGGGCGGCCGGTGCGGGCCGGAAGCTCCAGCCGGGCGACCCGCCGGTCAACGTGAACACCGCGACGGCCGAGCAGTTGATGCAACTCCCCGGCATCGGCCCGGTGACGGCCCAGAACATCGTCGCGGCGCGGGCCGAGAGGCCGTTCCGCTCGGCGGCCGACCTCGACCGCGTCAAGGGCATCGGCCCGAAGACGCTCGACAAGATCCGCCCGTTCGTCGCCGTGGAGTGAGCGTTAGTGTTGGTGGCAGGGGCCTCTGGCCTGTGTTGCCCTCACAGGCCAGAGGCCCCTGCCACCAGACCGATTCAGGGCGCGCCGACCTGCTTGATCTGCTGGTCGGTGCGGGCGGCGGCCTGCTTGCGGAAGAACTTCGCCACGCGGCGCACGGTGCCGTCCGAGTCGGTGTCCGAGACGCGGGCGATCCACACGGGCACCAGCAACTGCCGCTCGGTCGCCACCTCGATCGCCACCCGCGCCGCGCCGGCCCGCACCGCCGGTTCCGGGTCCCGGCTCAGCCGCTCCAGCCACGGGTCCGGGTCGGCCACGTCGTCGTCGTACCGCAGGTCGAGCAGCAGCTTCAGCCGCTCGAGCGGGTCCGGGTCGGTGAGGCGGCGGCCCAGGCCGATCTCGGTCTCGGTGCGGTCGCGGCCGACGAGCGCGTCGCGGCACACCTTGCGGACGCCGTCGTCCGGGTCGTGCAAATAGTGGAACAGTTCCTCGTCGCCGATCAGCGGCTCGCCCTCGGCCGCCGCGACCGCGAAGAGGGCCGCCCGCCGCACGTCGGCCTCCGGGGCGGCCAGGAGCGGGACCAGTTCGCCCCGCATCTGCACGTCGGGGTGCATCGCGAGCCGGGTCGTGAACACCCGGGTCGCGGGCTCGGGCATCACCAGCCCCGCGGCGACGACCGCCCGGCACTTCGCGACGTGCGCGCCGCCGGCCTTCTTGAGCAGAACCGGAACGAGTTCGAGTACCGCGTGCTGGCCGGCGGCGTCGAGAGCGGGGAAGGCGTCGAGGAGCTGGCCCCCGACGGTGACCGCCCGCGAGTCGCCGTCGGGCAGGCCGCCGAGGTAGCGGTCGAGTGCGGCGACCGCGGCCGCACGGGCCGGCGCGTCGGGCGAGCGCACGAGTTCGACCAGTTTCTTGAGGCCGGGTTCGCCCTGCGCGATCAGTCGGTCGGCGGCGGCGGCCCGCTCCTCCTCGCTGGTCGCGGTGCGGACCTGGCGGGCCGCCCACGTCGCCCTCAACTCGGCCGCGTTCAGGCCCGCCCAGGTTCCCAGGCCCGCCGCGGCGAGCCCCACTGCGGCCGCGAACCCCAGCACCAGTTTCCGCTTCCGAGTCACGAGCCGGCCCTCCTGGCGATCTGCGCGAGTCGCGGCAGGCTAACCCGGACCGCGTAGGCCGGGCAAGGGCAACCCGCCGTGGTAAGCGAAATTACTCATGCGGGCCGCGGTCGGGGTTCGATCCATGATGGCGGAGCCTGTTCTCCCGGGCGAGGTGACCCATGCAACCGGTGAACCGGGTGTTGAGCGCGTTCCTGGCCGGTGCCCTTGGTGTCGCGACCGCACAGGCCGCCCCGCCGGGTTCCCCCCCGGCACCGGCCGGGGCCGCGGCGAGCGGCCCGCCCCGGGCGCTCGAAGAGGTCGTGCGGCCGGAGTTCCGCGACGCGGTCATGAAGTGCGTCCGCAACCCGACCATCGCGACGAAGGCGAAGGGCGAGGACGTGGTCTGCACGGTCGCCCTGTACGAGTGGCTGTTCGAGCACCCGGACCGGGTGGCGCTGGCGTGGCAGCGGCTCAAGGTGCCGAGCATCACCATCACCGACCTCGGGAGCGGGAAGTTCGCCTGGGGCGACGAGTTCGGCAGCGAGGTCGTGTGGCAGACGGTCGGCACGTTCCCGGACGGCCGGGTGTGGTACGCGACCGGCAAGGTGAAGGCGAGCAAGCTCGCCCCGCCGATCCCCGTGCAGGGCGTGATCGTGGTGTCGCACCCGCGCAAGGTCGAGAAGGACGGCGTGGCCATGTTCGCGCCGACGGCCCAGGCGTACATGCACAGCGACAGCCGGGCCGCGAACCTCGCGCTGCGCGCCATCGGCCCGACCGCGCCGAAGATCGCCGAGGACGCCGCCGAGCAACTGCTCGACTTCTTCGGGGTCATCGCCAACTACGTCCAGAAGCACCCGCGACGGGCCGAGGAGCTGCTCGGCCCGCCGAAGTGACCCCGGTTCGCGCGAGGTTCATTCTCGTCAGAAACCGCCGCAGTCGTGTTGCACATCGTATAACCTTGTGTATCCTGATTCCCACGGGGGCATGTCCCCGTGGGAGGATGCACCATGCCGGTCGCCACACGACGCGCCTTTACGCTCATCGAACTGCTGGTCGTCATCGCGATCATCGCGGTGCTGATCGGGTTGCTCCTGCCCGCGGTCCAGAAGGTCCGCGAGGCGGCCGCCCGCCTGAAGTGCCAGAACAACCTGAAGCAGATCGGCCTGGCGATGCACAACTACCACGGCCGCATGGGGCACTTCCCGGACGGGTTCACCTCGGGTGCGCCGGTGCTCGACGCCGAGGGGACCGGGCCGGGGTGGGGTTGGGCGGCGCACCTGCTGCCGGACCTGGAACAGGGGAACCTCGCGGCGAAGATCAACTTCAATCTCGACATCGCGAACTCGGCCAACGCCGCGGCCCGCACCCAGTCGATCCCGCTGTTCCTGTGCCCGTCGGACGCGGCCGGGGTGCTGACGTTCACCGCCGCGGCCGAGGGCGGCCCGGGGATCTGCGACGTGGCGTTCGCGAACTACGTCGGCGTCGGCGGGACGTTCGAGGTCACCGCGTTCCCGGACAGCGGCAACGGGGTGCTGTACCGCAACAGCCGGATGAAGGTGGGGGGCATCACCGACGGGACGAGCAGCACGCTGATGGTGGGCGAGCGGTCGTTCAAGAAGTCGCCGCAGACGACGTGGGTGGGCGCGGTGACCGGCTCGGCGAACCCGCCGCTCGTCTCGGGGTACGACCACGAGGGGCCGCCGACGCTGTGCCTGACGAACACCGGCGAGGCGACCGAAGATCCCCCGCGGGTGCCGAACAACTCGCTCGGCCACGTCGAGGACACGACCAGCAACCACATCCAGGGGGTGAACTTCGTGTTCTGCGACGGGTCGGTGCGGCCGATCCGCAACACGATCAACGCGCAGGCGTGGGAGGCGCTCGGCACCCGGGCCGGAGGCGAAGTGGTGAGCGACGACTATTGAGCGAAAAGGCCCACCCGTCGCGACGGGTGGGCCCAGTTGGTCACGCCAGCTTCGAGCCGATGTTCACGAACGTGTGGATGTGCTCCAGGGCGCGGAAGCTCCAGACGAACCCCGGGCCCTCGAGCCGCCAGAAGCTCCACCCTTCCTTCTCGGTGTGCTCGTCCTTGTAGAACGCGAGCGACAGCTTCTCCATCCCGCCGTTGGCCTTCACGATCTCCATCACCTCGTCGCCGTCCTCCTTGCGGTACGGGGAGACGAGTTCCTTCATCGCCTTCTCGGTCAGTTCCTTCTGCTCCCTGGTCATGTCGGCGTAGGCCAGGCCGGCCGGCTTCGCGTCCTTAGCGGGCAGCTTCATCTTGCCGTGGTCGTCGGTCCACTTGCGGTTGTCGAGCAGCGTGGACTTCCGCTGCGCCTCGGTGAGCGACTCGAACACCGCGCCGACCGCCTTGGCCTGGTACGCGAACACGTTGGTGCTGGCGAACCCCTTGGGGCTGTGGCCGTAGTACAGCGGGCCGCCGAACGCGGTGGCCTCCTCGGAGTTCCCGTCGCACCGCACGGTGAGGTGGTGCGAGGCGAACACGAGCGAGAACTTCTTCCCCTCGGTCGGGTCGCCGTACAGCAGCGCGCCGGAGTTCTCGAACGCCCCGCTGTTGTCGAACTTCCCGTTGCGGCTGAGCCGCTTGTACCCCTCCTCGCCGTTGCAGATCGAGCGGAAGATGCGGTCGAGGAGCTCGGCCTGCTTCTTGTCGTACCCCAGGCCGATGACCGAGTCCTTGGTGACCGGCGCGTTGACCGTCACGAGCCGGGCCGGGAGCCCGCCGGCCTTCGCGGGCGCGTCCCAGGGCAGCACGAGCTTCTTCTTCTGGTCCGGGTCCATCGACTTGAACAGCTCGACCACGAGCCCCTCGGCCTGGGCCTGCTTCTCGGCACGGGCGGCGCGGGCCTTCTGGAGCGGGGACAGCGGGGACACCGGCGACAGCCCGCCGACGGCGAGCGCGGCCGCCGACGCGCCCAGGACGCGGATGAAGTCGCGGCGGGCGAGTTGCGGCGGCGAAGCGCAGTCGGGGCACGGGTTCTTGGCAGCCGTCATGGAAGGGCTCCGCGGGAGGGTGTGACCGGGCGAGGGAACGACTGCGCCCATTAGACCGCATCCGGGCGGGTGTGTCACGGGAGAACGAAATGAGAACGGGCGGCCGGGCGACCCGGGGCCCGGGTTTGTCACGTTCCCCGGCCCGTTCCCCCATTGACCCGTGCCGCCGCCCGTTGACAATAAGCGTGCCGCCTCCGGCGGTGCCCGCCTCCCTCTTTCCCACCCAGGACCCACCATGTTCCGCACGTTGCTCTGCGGCGCGCTGGCCGCCGGCCTCGTCGCCGCGGCCGCGCTCCCCGCCCGCACCCAGGACGCGAAGAAGACCGACGCACCCAAGAAGAAGGAGCGGATCGCGCTCAACGAGCCCACCGAGGTCGCCAGGGACAAGGACTACGCCGTGCAGGGCGAGTACGTCGCCGAACTGGCCAACAACCAGGACAAGAACAAGTACGGCGTGCAGGTGATCGCCCGCGGCCAGGGCGAGTTCGAGGTGAAGGTGCTCAAGGGCGGGCTCCCCGGCGACGGGTGGGACCGCAAGACCACGATGAAGGCGGCCGCCAAGCGGGGCGACGACGGCACCGTCGCCATCACCGGCAAGGACATCGAGGGCACCATCGCCGGCGACAAGTCCCGCATCCGCGTCGGCGGCGACGAGGGCGCGCTCGCCCGCGTCGAGCGGAAGTCGCCGACCCTCGGCAAGCAGCCGCCGGACGGGGCCGTGGTGCTGTTCGCCAAGGAGGGGGACGAGAAGAACTGGGAGGGCGGCAAGCTCGTGAAGCTGTCGGACGGCACGTTCCTCGGCGTGGGCGTGAAGAGCAAGGAGAAGTTCCAGGCGTTCACGGCGCACGTCGAGTTCCGCCTCCCGTGGATGCCGCACAGCTCCGGCCAGGGCCGGGGCAACAGCGGCGTGTACTTCCAGGACCGGTACGAGTGCCAGGTGCTCGACAGCTTCGGGCTGAGCGGCGAGAACAACGAGTGCGGCGGGATCTACACGCAGCACAAGCCGAGGGAGAACATGTGCCTGCCGCCGATGGTGTGGCAGACCTACGACATCGACTTCACCCCGGCCCAGTTCGACGCCGACGGCAAGAAGACCAAGAACGGCCGCTTGACGCTCGTCCACAACGGGGTGGTGGTCCAGGACAACGTGGAGTTCCCGAAGGAGTGCCCCGGCGGCCAGAAGGAGGCCCCGGCCCCCGGCCCGTTCCAGTTCCAGAACCACGGCGACCCAGTCGTGTACCGGAACGTCTGGGTCGTGCCCGTGAAGTGACCCGCAGCGTGCCCACGGCTACCGGGCCGTGGGCACGCTCTGATATGATGTGGTGCCCCCGCACCCGTGCCCGAGGTGGACATGGCCGTTGCCACGTTCGATACCCTCAAGTTCGCGAACACGCTCAAGGCCGCTGGCATCCCGCCCGAGCAGGCCGAGGCGCAGACGCGCGCGTTCGCCGAGATCGTTCAGACCAACTTCAAGGAACTCGCGACGCAGGAAGACATCGCGCGACTCGAGAGCAGCCTCGACCGCGCGGTGAAGCACCTCGAAAGCGAGATCGACCGCGTCGCGAAGGAACTCCGCGCCGAGATCGACCGCGCTGCGAAGGCCGCGAAGGCGGACCTCGATCAGGTCGCCAGGGACATGCGCCGCGAACTCGAGGCGGCAGCGGAGCGGCTCGAACGCAAGATCGCCGATACCAACACCCGCCTGGACGTGGCCGTCGAACGATTGGAGCACAAGATCGCCGACGAGAGCCTCAAGCTCAACGCTCGGATCGACACGTTCCAGGCCAAGCACGCCGGTGACATGGCGCTCATGAAGTGGATGCTCGGTGCCATCCTCACGCTTCTCGTCAGCGTCGCGATTCGATTGTTCTTCTTCCGAGCCGCGTGACTTCTCCTTTCCCCCGGTGCCCCGCATGACCCGCTGCCTCGCCGCCGCACTGCTGCTCGCGTGCGCCCCGCCGGCCGTCGCCGCCGAGAAGATGAACGTGCTGCTCATCGTCTCCGACGACCTCACCAACAACACCCTGGGCTGCTACGGGAGCCCCGTCGGCACCACCCCCAACATCGACAAGCTCGCGGCCCGGGGCGTGCGGTTCGACCGGGCGTACTGCCAGTTCCCGCTGTGCAACCCGAGCCGGGCGAGCTTCCTCACCGGGCTCCGGCCCGACACGCTCAAGGTGTACGAGAACGCCACGCAGTTCCGCCAGACCGTGCCCGACGCGCAGAGCCTCGGCCAGACGTTCCAGAGGGCCGGGTACGCCGTCACCCGCGTCGGCAAGCTGTACCACTACGGCGTGCCGGGCCAGATCGGCACCGACGGGCTCGACGACAAGCCGAGCTGGCAGTTCACCGTGAACCCCCGGGGCCGCGACAAGGACGACGAGGAGAAGGACCTGATCTTCTCGTTGAACCCGAACGCGAAGGGCTCGGGCCGGTACGGCGGCGTGCTGAGCTGGCTCGCGGCCGACGGCACCGACGCCGAGCAGACCGACGGGAAGATCGCCGCCGAGGTGGTGAAGCAACTCGCGGCGAACAAGGGCAAGCCGTTCTTCCTCGCGTGCGGGTTCTTCCGCCCGCACACCCCGTACGTCGCGCCGAAGAAGTACTTCGAGATGTACCCGCCCGAGAAATTCAAGCTCCCCGAGGTGCCCGAGGGCCACCGCGCGGCCGGCCCGGCCCCGGCGTTCGGCAGCGCCAAGCCCGAGCAGGAAAAGCTCACCGACGACCTGCGCCGCAAGGCGCTCCAGGCGTACCACGCCTCGACGACGTTCATGGACGCCCAGGTCGGCGTCGTGCTCGACGCGCTGGAGCAACAGAAGCTCGCCGACAAGACGATCGTGGTGTTCATGAGCGACCACGGGTACCACCTCGGCGAGCACGGGCTGTGGCAGAAGATGAGCCTGTTCGAGAACTCGGCCCGGGTGCCGCTCGTCGTCTACGACCCGCGGGCGAAGGGGAACGGCAGGGCGTGCCCGCGGACGGTCGAACTCGTGGACCTGCACGCGACGCTCGCGGACCTCGCCGGTGCGGAGGCCCCGAAGACCGACGGCGTGAGCCTGAAGCCGCTGCTCGCCGACCCGGCCGCGCAGTGGGACCGGCCCGCGGTCACGCAGGTGAGCCGCGGGACGCCGACCACGACCGGCGAGGTCGTCGGCAAAAACCCGTGGTTCCTGGGCACCTCGGTCCGCACCGAGCGGTACCGGTACACCGAGTGGGACGGCGGCAAGAAGGGGGTGCAGCTCTTCGACTACGAGAAGGACCCGGGCGAGCTGAATAACCTCGCCGAGGACCCCGCGCACGCCGACACGGTGAAGCAGCTGAAGGCGCTGCTGCCGAAGAGGTAGGGCGCGGCGGTGAGCGGCTCCGGTGCCGCGGGCCCTACGGGAGCTTTGCCGCCTGCAACCCGGCGAGGACGAGTTCGAGGAACTCGCGGGCGCGCTTCGCGTTCGCGTCCACGTCCTCGGGCTTGTCCGGGCGGGGCAGGAGCGGGACTGAGATGTTCTCGCACGCGAGGGGAATCGTCAGGCCGGTGAACGCGACCGGGGCCAGCAGCTTGTAGTGGTCGATCTCGCCGAACCCCGGCCCGCAGTCCTCGTCCCGCGGCCAGTTCCGGTGGTCCTTGATGCAGAAGCTGCGGACCTCGCCGGCGCACGCCCTGATGTCGGGGATCGGGTCCTTGTTCAGGTAGTCGAGGACGTTCCCGGCGTCGTAGTTGACCTTCACGTTCGGGTGGTCGACCTCGCGGGTGATCCCGGCGCACGCGACACCGGTCCCGGTGTCGCCGCCGTGCTGCTTCACCACCAGCGTGACGTTGTGGTCCTTGGCGACCGGCCCGAGCGCCTTGAGCCGCTCGACCCACACCTTGCGGTCGCCGCCCTTCGTGTGGCCGAACGTGAGGACCTGCGGCACCCCGGCGGCCCCGGCCTGCTTGACCCGGTGCGTGAGCACCTCCAGGCCGTCCTTCGCCTCGGGGTAGATGCCGCTGAACATCATCACGGTTTCGAGGCCCAGGTCCTTGCACCGGGCGGCGAGTTCCTTCGCCCGCTCCGGCGGGGCGTCGGCCGCGAGCACCGGGGTGCTCTTGCCCCCCTCCTCGGCGTGCGTCGTGCCCCACGCGACGTACTTGTACCCGGCCGCCTGGACCCCCTTGAGCGCCCGCACGAGCGGGAACCGCGCGTACGGCAGGGTCATGCACGCGACGAGGAACTTCGTCGGCTGCGGCGCGGCCTTCGGCTGTGCCCCGGCGGCGAGGGCGGCCCCGGCGGCCAGGAACGTGCGGCGGTCCATTGGGGGAACCCTCGTCAAGAGCCCGCGGGCCGCGGCCCGCGGGCCCGATGGACTCACTTCTTGCTCAGGTCGGTGAACTTGATGTCGGTCACCTCGACCTTCATCTTCGGGTACCCGCCGTGGATCTGGAGCGCGATCACCCCCTCGGCCGGGGCCGGGTTCTTCGCCTTGTTGTCCGGGAAGTCCTCGTCCACGGTCACCTCGCCGTTGAGGGTAATGGTGACGTGGTTCCCCTTCACGACGATCTTGTACTCGTTGGCCTCGGTCGGCTTCGCCGCGTCCTTCTTGGGCTTGAGCAGGTAGCCGCCGACGCCCTCGCCGTACAGCGCCCCGAAGTACCCCTTGCCCACGTCCACCTGCGGCCCGTGGACCACGAACTTCTTGTCGTCCTTGAGCACGCTGCGGATCTGGATGCCGCTGTTGCCGACCCCGTCGCGGAGCAGGATCTTGCAGCTCAGCTCGAAGTCCCCGTACTTCTTCTTGGTCGCGAAGAACGTGTTGTACTTCGGGTCCTCCGTCGTCTCGCCGACGATGGTCTTGGCCTTGGCGTCGATCTTGAACAACTCGCCCCGGCCCTGCCAGTTGTCGGGGTTGAGGAAGGCTTCGGTGTCGTCGGCGCGGGCGCTCAGGCCCAGCGACGCGACCAGCGCGGCGGCCAACAGCAGACGGGAGAGACGCATGGGGACTCCTGGGGGGAGTGTTTAGTGTTCAGTGTTTGGTGTTCAGTTCGGAGCGGCGTGCTCAACGGCTGCCGTGAGCAGGTGGCTCACCCGGGGACGCACTGCTAAACACTAAACACTAAACACTAAACACTAAACACGGTTGTAAGGGGTGGGCTCCCCGGCCGGTAACCCGGACCGGGACGCTACCATCGTTATGCCTGGGCTGTCCGAAAGCAACAGTCCCGCGTGCGCGGGACGCGGGAATGCCCCGCCCCTTATAACGAATCCGCCGGGGCCGCCGCCCCGCACCCCGCCGCCCCTCCCCGCTGCCAGGAGCCCGTTCTGTGTCGCTTGCCCCACCCGCACCGGGCCTGAAGCCCGTGACCCGCTGGCTCGTGCTGCTCGTCGCCGCCATCGGGTTCCTGTTCGACACCTACGAACTCCTGATGTTCCCCGTGATCGGGGCGCAGGCGCTCTCGGAACTGCTCAAGGTGCCCCCGACCGACGACCAGGTTCGGCTGTGGGCCGGCCGCATGCTCTGGATCGCGGCGCTCGCCGGCGGCGTGTTCGGCCTGCTCGGCGGGTTCCTCATCGACCGCCTGGGCCGCAAGACGGTCATGGTCGGCAGCATCCTCGTGTACTCGCTGTCGCCCGTCGCGGCCGCGTACAGCACCGAACTGTGGCAACTCGTGCTGTTCCGCAGCACGACGTTCATCGGCGTGTGCGTCGAGTTGATCGCCGCCGTGACTTGGCTGGCGGAACTGTTCCAGGACAAGCGGCAGCGGGAGATCGCCATCGGGTGGACGCTCGCGTGCGCCTCGCTCGGCGGCATCCTCGTGACCGAGGTGTTCAACGAGATCGTCGGGTACGTCCGTGAGCACCCGGAGGGCGTCTCGTGGCTGCCGCTGCCGACCGTCGCCGCGTGGCGGTACACGCTGCTCACCGGGCTCGTGCCCGGCGCCCTCATCCTGCTGCTGATGCCGTTCGTCCCCGAGAGCCGCGTGTGGAAGGCCAAGAAGGACGCCGGCACCCTGAAGCGGCCCCGGCTCGGCGAGTTGTTCTCGCCGGAACTGCGCCGCACCACGGTCGTGACCACGCTGCTCTCGGCGTGCGGGTACGCGGCCGCGTTCGGGGCGCTGCAACTCACCCCGCTCCAGATGGCCCCGGGGCTGCCGTCGCTCGACCCGGTCAAGAAGGAGTACGGCCCGGCGGTGAGGGCCGCGGAGAAGAAGCTCGAGGCCGCGGCGACGCCCGAGGAGAAGCAGGCCGCCGGGAAGGAACTCGCCGCGGCCCGCAAGCCCATTTCCAACGCCGTCGAGGAGAAGCGCGGGAACCTCCAGCGGTGGCAAGAACTCGGCGGCCTCACGGGCCGGATCCTGTTCGCCATCCTGCTCCTGTACGTCGCCAGCCGCGTGCTGATCCGCATCTTCCTGCTGCCCGGCGTGGTGCTGTTCCCGGTCGCGTACCTCGTGCTCTACCAGGGCGACTACACCGTGTTCGCCATCGCGATCTTCTTCTGCGGCCTGCTGACCGTGGCGCAGTTCAGCTACGTCAGCGAGTACCTGCCGAAGGTGTTCCCGGTCCACCTGCGGGGCACGGGGAGCGGGTTCGCGACGAACGTCGGCGGCCGCATGCTCGGCACGATGGCCGCGACGCTGAACACCGAGATCCTGGCCCCGATGTTCACGAACGTCGAGGGCAACCCGGCCCGGGTCGCGCAGGCCGCGGCGATCATCGGCGGGGCGGTGTACGCCGTGGCGCTGGTGCTGTCGTTCCTGCTCCCGCCGGCCCTCGCCGAGGAGAACGAAGCGCCGAAGGCGTGACGCACGCGGCCGGCGGTGCGGCCGACACCGCGCCGCCGGCCGTTCCGCTCCGGCCCGAATTCACGTCCAATTGCGGTCCGAGGGGCTCTGATACTGCGGAGCCCCGGCGATGAGCGAAACCACCAGCCGCGTCGATGAGTTCGTGCGCCTCCTCGCCCAGAACCAGCGGCGGCTGTTCGTCTACGTCCACACGCTCGTCCCGAACCACGCCGACGCCGAAGAGGTGCTCCAGAACACCAACCTCGTGCTGTGGCGGGAGTTCGACTCGTTCGAGCTGGGGACGAACTTCGCCGCCTGGGCCTGCCGGGTCGCGCTGAACCAGGTGCTCGCCTGGCGGAAGAAGCGGCAGCGGGACCGGCTCCAGTTCTCCGACGACTTCCTCACCGCGGTCGCCGCCGAGACCGAGGACGCGGCCGGCGCGCTCGAGGACCAGACCCGGGCGCTGGCCGGGTGCCTGGCCAAGCTCCCGCCCGACCAGCGCGAGTTGATCCGCCTCCGGTACACTGAGGAGGGAAGCATCGAGGCCGTCGCCAAGCGGGCGCACCGGACCGTCGAGGCCACGTACCGCGCACTGTCCCGCGTCCGCCACACGCTCCACGAGTGCGTGACCCGCACCCTGGCCCGGGAGAACCGAGCATGACCGACGAACTGCAGGCGCTCTGCTCCGCGCTCGTCGAGGGCACCCTGGCCCCCGAGCAGGGCCGCCGGCTCGAAGAACTGACCCTCGCCGACCCGGCCGCCCGCCGGGCCGTCGCCGAGTACCTGAACCTGCACGCCTCGCTGAAGTGGGCCGCGGGCGACCCGGCCGTGCTCGCCAGCGCCGCGCCCGCCGACCGCCCCGCGGAACCGCCCCGCCCGGCCGAGCCCGTTGGCCGCCCGTCCCTGCTCCGCGCCGCGGGGTGGGCCGTCGCCGCGTGCGTGCTCGTCGGCGTCGGGTTCGCGGCGTACTCGGGCAACCAGCGGCGCGAGTTCGCCCGGCTCGTCGAGTCGAGCGGGTGCAAGTGGGAGAGCGGCACGCTCCCGACCGAGCCCGGGGCGCGGCTCGGGGCCGGCCGGTTCCGGCTGTCCGAGGGCGTCGCCAAGGTGGTGTTCGACAACGGCGCCGAGCTGCGACTCGAGGGCCCGGCCGACCTCGAACTCCGGGCCGGGAACCGCTGCACGCTGCACTCCGGCCGGCTCGTCGCCCGGTGCCCCGACTCGGCCAAGGGGTTCTTCGTGGACACCCCCAGCGCGTCGCTCAAGGACCTGGGCACCGAGTTCGGCGTCAGCGTGACCGACGGGAAGACGTCCGACGTGCAGGTGTTCGAGGGCCGGGTGGACGTGACCCACGGGAAGACCGGGAAGGTCGAGCAACTGCTCACCGGCCGCGGGATGCGGTTCACCCCGGACGACGCCACGCCCATCGACCCGCGGGCCGAGTCCCCGCGGCCCGTCGAGCCCCCGCCGGCCCTCCCGGCGGGCCAGCGGCTCGTGACCGTGAGCACCGCGGCCGGCCGCGGCAAGGACGGGTACGTCTCGGGCAAGCCGAACCTTCTGAACCGGTCGGACGTGCTGCTGCTGGTGAAGTGCTGCACGCCCAAGGGGCTCCCGGACCACCACCGCAAGGCCTACGTCGGCCTCGACCTCGCGCCCCTCGCCGGGGCGCGGGTGCTGTCGGCCACGCTCACGTTCACCCAGACCCCGACCGGGATGGGGTTCGTGTCCGAGGTGCCGGACAGCACGTTCTCGGTGTACGGCGTGACGGACCCGGCACTCGACAACTGGCCCGAGAACGACCTGATGTGGGACACCGCCCCGGCCAACGCACCGGGCGGCGCGGGCGTGAACCCGGCGAAAACGCGGTTCGTCGGCCAGTTCCACGTCAAGCAGGGCGTGCTGTCCGGCCCGTGCTCGGTCAGCACCCCGGAACTGGCCGAGTTCCTGAACACCCGCAGGACCGGGTACGCGACGTTCATCCTCGTCCGCGACACCCCGGGCAGCGGCCGCAACGACTACGTCCACGGGTTCGCCGGCCGCGACCACCCGACCCTGCCCCCGCCCGCGCTCAAGCTCGTCGTCGGGGCGAAGTGAGCGGGGGCAGGAGTCAGGTGTCGGGAGTCAGGATTCGGGATCCGGGCAAAACGAAATACAGAAGAGAGCCCGAAGGGAACGGCGGAAGTCCGCCGACCCTCCGGGCTCCAGTGCTTTGTCTTTCCCTGAATCCTGACTCCCGACACCTGAACCCCGCGTCACGCCGCCTTGCGGAGCGACTGCGACAGGTACGCGGCGCACACCTCGACCACCCGGCGCTGCTGGGCCTCGGTGATCTCCGGGAACATCGGCAGCGCGAGCACGGTCGCGGCCGCCTCCTCGCTCGTCGGGAAGTCGCCGGTCCAGTACCCCAGGTCCTTGAAGCACTCCTGCTCGTGCAGGCTCAGCGGGTAGTACACTTCGACGCCGACGGCGTTGTCCTTCATGTACTTCACCAGCGCGTCGCGGTGCGTGCCGGGGACGCGGACGACGTACTGGTTGAACGTGTGCTTCCGGTCCGGCCTGGCGACCGGCCGCCGCATGAACCCGTGCAGGCTCGCCTCCTCGATGAGCCGGTCGTACCGCTTGGCCGCCTCGCCGCGGGCGTTGAGCCAGTTCGAGACGTGCGGGAGCTGCACCCGCAGCGCGGCCGCGTGGACCGCGTCGAGCCGCATGTTGTACCCGACGTACTTGTGGTAGTACTTCACCTCGGACCCGTGGACCCGCAGCGCCCGGAGCTTCTTGTCGATCTCGGGGCTGTTCGTGGTCACCAGCCCGGCGTCGCCGAACGCGCCGAGGTTCTTGGTCGGGTAGAAGCTCATCGCGGCGACGGCCCCGAGGGTGCCGCACCGCCGGCCCTTGTACTCGCTCCCGAACGACTGGGCCGCGTCCTCGACGACGTACAGCCGGTGCCCCTCGGCGACCTCCCAGATCGCGTCCATGTCGCAGCACTGGCCGTACAGGTGGACCGGGATCACGGCCCGGGTCCGCGGGGTCACCTTGGCCTCGATCTGGGCCGGGTCGATGTTGAACGTGAGCGGGTCGATGTCGGCGAACACCGGGGTGGCCCCGACCCGGCACACGGCCCCAGCGGTCGCGAAGAACGTGAACGGCGGGATGATGACCTCGTCGCCGGGGCCGACGCCCAGGGCGTGCAAGGCCAGCACCAGCGCGTCGGACCCGGACCCGCACCCGACGGCGAACTCGGCCCCGCAGAACGCGGCCGCCTCCTTCTCGAACGCCGCGACCTCCGGCCCCAGGATCGCCTGGCCCGACGAGACGACCCGGAGCACGGCCGCGTCGATCTGCGGCTTCAGGAACTGGTACCGGGCGTTGATGTCGCACAGCGGGACGGGTGCGGGGGTGGTGCTCACGTGCGGCTCCTTGCCGGGATGCGCGGGCCGCGGGGTCCGTCCCGGGTCCGGGGGTTGACGAAAGTTGCCCATCCCTACGTTAGCGGGGTAAGCCTGTCAAGGCGGACCCGAGGGTGCGGGGGGTTGGGGTTGCACGGCCGGACGCCCGGTGTGCTACAGTGCCCGCCGCGCCCGCAGAGTGCCGGAGGCAACAGAATGATGACCGCTGCGACGACGAACGGACCCGAGGCCCGCGCCGCGGACCGGCCGGCCGATGCGACCGACGACGGGGCCGGCGAGTTCGCCCGGCTCGCGGCCTTCCTGGCAGCGCACCCGGAGCGGCGGTACGAGATCCTGGAGAAGCTCCTGGGCACCGCCGCGTGCCGCACCGTCGGCATCTTCCCGATCCCGCCGGGGTTCAAGCTGTCCGTCGTCATCCCCGTGTTCAACGAGGAGCGGTGGCTGGGCGAACTCGTGCGCCGGGTCCAGGCCGTGGCGATCCCCAAGGAACTGATCCTGGTCAACGACTTCTCGACCGACGGCACCCCCGCGATCCTGGCCCAGATCGAGCAGCAGTACGACAACGTCCGCGTGTTCCACCAGCCCAAGAACATGGGCAAGGGGGCCGCGCTCCGCGAGGGGTTCAAGCACTGCACCGGCGACCTGGTGATCGTGCAGGACGCCGACTGGGAGTACGACCCGGCCGAGTACCCGAAGCTGATCCAGCCGATCCTCGACGGCCGGGCCGACGTGGTCGTCGGGTCGCGGTTCATCGGCGAGAGCCACCGGGTGCTCTACTACTGGCACTCGGTGGCCAACAAGGGCCTCACGATGCTGTCGAACTGGTTCACCAACCTGAACCTGACCGACATGGAGACGTGCTACAAGGTGTTCCGCCGCGAGGTCATCCAGGGGATGACGCTCAAGAGCAACCGGTTCGGGTTCGAGCCCGAGGTGACGGCGAAGATCGCCCGCAAGCGCAAGGGCCAGCCCAAGTGGCGGGTGTACGAGGTGCCCATCAGCTACTCGGGCCGCACCTACGAAGAGGGCAAAAAGATCGGCCTGAAGGACGCGTTCCAGGCGCTGTACTGCATCATCCGCTTCTGGGCCGCGGACTGAGCGCCCTGGGCGAGCGGGGGGCAGGCATTCTTGCCTGCCTCCCGTCGCCCTCGGAGGCAGGCAAGAATGCCTGCCCCACCAGACACACCGATCTACCACCCCCGCTCCAGCACCTTTCGCACCGCGGGCGCGGCCCAGTCGCGCATCCCGGTCGCGCGGCCCACGGCCTTCCCGTCGGGGGCGATAAGCCACACCGCCGGCAGCGCCTGCACCTCGAACCGCTGCGGACCGAGCCCGGTCGCGTCGGCGTAGATTCGTAGCCCTGGCGCGACCTTGTCGGCCAGCGCCTGCGCTTTTTTCAACTCGTCGGCATCGGCACAGACGTGCAGCACGGTGAGCTTGCGGTCCGCGAGTTGCGCCTCCAGCGCCTTCAGGTGCGGTAGTTCCTTCACGCAGTGGACGCACGTCGTCGCCCAGAAGTGAACGAGCACCGTGCGGCCCTTCAGGTCGGAGAGTTTGACTTCCTTCCCCGCAGCGTCGGCCACGACCAGGTGCGGCGGGGCGGTGCCGCGGAGGTCCGTGAACCCGGCCGCCCGGAGGATCGCTTCTTCCTCCGTCGGCTCATAGGGGACCGCGGGTCGCGCCGTGGCGAGGCTGAAGACGTACTCGGCGACCGCGTCGGCGTCGGCCGGCGCGAGCGCGTTGCGTGTCGCGGGCATCGCGGTGCCGGGGATGCCGTCGAGCGTGACCTTGCGGATCGACTCGCGGGTGACCGCGAACCGCCACGGGCGTGCGGCGAAGTCGCGTGGCGGGGGCCGGAGTGCGGCAGAACTCGGCCCGTCGCCGCGGCCCTCGGGGCCGTGGCACGAGGCGCAGTACACGCCGAACAACACCTCCCCGCGGTTCGACGCGGCGGCCGCTGGCGGTGGGGGGGGGGGGGGGGGCGGGCGGCCCCCTAACCCCCGCCCCCCCCCCCCCGGTGCGCGGCGGCGGCCGCGGGCGGGGCGGGCGGCGGCGGTCCGGGCCGCACCTGCCCCGCGGCCCAGCCGACGCCGACGGCACCGCCAGCCGCAACCACCGCCAGGAGCGCGAAGCGGGCCTGCGTCACTTGTGGCACGCCTCCGCAGCGGCGGTGGAGAGTTGCGAAACGACCACCGCCTTGCCCGCGGTGTCGAGTTCGTTCCACGCGACGAACACGGCCCCGTTCGGGGAAACGGCGATGCTCGGTCGCGTCTGGAACGCACCGGCCTTGGGCGCAATCGCCCGCACCGGGCCGAACGCCGGCTGGCCCTTCGGCATCACCGCGTACTGGACCGCACGGCCCGCCCCGCTCCCGGTGCTGGGTGCGGCGTGCTGGTGGCCGCCCGTCGAAGCGGGGGCCGGTTCGGTGCCGGTGCTCTGCTCCCAGACCGCGTGCAGGTTGCCGGCCGCGTCGGCGAACAGCTTCGCGTTCCCCTGCGTGCCGGCCGCGCCCGCGTTCAACTCGCGGGCGGCGAACTTCATGTCGGCGACGCTCGCGCTGGCAAAGTAGGCCCGCTGCGTGCCGGTGCGGGCGTCCATCCACGCGACGTGCAGCGTGTCGCCGACGACCGCGAGCGACGGGCCGTCGTGCGGGCACCCCTCGAACTTCCACGCCTTGTCCACGACCGGGAACGGCCCCTCGAACGTCGTCTGCCCCGGCCGCAGGCGGCTGACGGCAATGTCGCGGAATCCGTCGTTGATGTTGCGGAACGCGACGTACAGCGTGCCGTCCTTGGCGAACGTCGCCGCGGTCGGGCAGCACGGGCACACGCCCTTGCCCGGCTCGCCGGCGTGGACGAGCACCTCGGGGCCGAACGCCTCGGCGTCGGCCGGTTGCACGCTGGCGTACACCTGCTGCGAGCCGTTGCGGCCGTCGAGCCACACGCACGCGAGGACGCCGCCGAGCCCGCGGGCGAACGAGGTGAACGCCGCACTCGCCTTCTCGCCCCGGTGGACCGGCCGCGGGGCGCCGAACGTCGCGCCGGTGTCGGTCGAGGTCGCGAGGGCGTACCGCATCCCGGCGTTGTCGGGCAGTGCGTCGCCCCACGCGAGGAGCACTTCCTGGCCCATCGCGGCGAGGTGCGGGGTCGCGCGCCGCTCGTGCCCGGCCATCTTCCCCTTCGCGGGGGTCTTGTACACACCGGCCTTACTGACGGCCCGCGGCGCGTCGAAGGCCGTGCCGTCGGCCGACTTCGTGAAGAACACGGTGCGCTCGGCCTCGCCGGTCTTGCTGGCCCACGCGAGGAACACCTTCCCACAGCAGTTCACGGCGAGCTCCGGTGCCTCCATCGTGTCCTTGACGTCGAGCGGGCTCAGCGGGAACCGGTGCTGCGGACCCGCGGTGTCGGTCTCCCAGCACGGCGACCCTTGCGGGGCCGCGGGGCAGACGGTCTGCGGCTCATCGAACGGCGGCAGCGCGCCGGACAGGTACAACCCGGTGGCCGCGCCCCCGGCGACGAGCGCCGCGAGGACGGTGAACTTAACCCAGCCGACGCCGCACTGGCACGAACTCATGGTGACGCTCCGCGTGTGGGTGTGTGGTGCGGGCTCGCCGCAGCTCAGAAGTCGCCGAGCACTTCGCCGCCGGCCCGGGTGGCCAGGCCGCGCCACGTCGTCGCGTCCACGCCGTCGCGGACGAACTTGGCGCTCCCGTCGCACAGCAGCAGGTTGACGCCGCCGGTGTGGGCGCTGCGGGCCGCCGTCAGCCCCTTGTTGTGGCTGGCGTTGCCGCAGTCCCACTTCCCGGCCTGGTTCGGGGTGTAGTAGTGGTTGTACAGCGTGTTGCCGTAGTGCCCGTTGATCCACTGCTCGCTGCGGCGCGCGTTCCACGTCCCGGTCCCGGCGTCGCACAGCGCCGGGGTCGGGTCGCCGCCACCGGCGACCTCCAGCACGGCGAGTTTGGCGGTCTGCGGGTCGGTCGGCACGCCGGAGATGGTCACCCCGTTGCCCACGAGGCTCTCGCTGAACGCCGCGGTGTTCGAGAGGCCGTCGGTGATGTCGCCCACGCGGCACGGGGTCTGGGCGAACGCGCCGTTCCCCTCGCCAATCTTCAGGTGCGCCGTCGTCGCCCCGGTCGCGTCCACCGAGACGCCGAGGCCGTTGCACGCGACGTAGTTGGTGCCAAAGTACGCGCTCCCGGGGACCACACCGCCCGTCGGGTCGCTCGGGCACCCGAGCAGCGCGACGCGGTTCTTCCCGGCCGTATCGTTCTGCGTCCCGACCGCGAGTGTCCCGTCCGGGTCGATCAGGCTCTGGAGGCTCGCCTGCTCGACGTAGGCGAGCAACCGGGCCGGGGCCGACACGACCTTCGGGTAGGCGTTCCGGCCCTGGGGGAACACCTGCAGCGCGCTCTCGTGGTTGTGCAGCGCCACGCCGAGTTGCTTGAGGTTGTTCTGGCACTTGAGGCGGGCGGCGGCCTCGCGGACCTTCTGGACCGCGGGGAGCAGGAGCCCGATCAGGACGGCGATGATCGCGATCACCACCAGGAGTTCGATGAGCGTAAAGGCGCTGCGGCGGAGCATGGTGTACCTCGGAAGCGAACCGCGGCGCACGGCGACTCGCGCCGGCGCGGGCTCAAGCTGGGTGATGGAATCGGTGCGGGCGTGCGCGTCGGCGCTCACCCGTTGGGTGCGTGGCTTCGGGAACCGTGATGGGGATTCAGCTTCGCGGCGGACGCGCCGGCGGCTGTTGCGAGGTGGGTACGAACGGGACGGATGCGGGGCGTGCGAACCCGTCGGGCTCGGGCGCGACCGGGCGGTCGCCGGTGGCCGCGGGCGGGACGGCCGGGTCGAGCTTCAGCAGGCCGGCCGGGTTGTCCCCGCGGCACTTCTGGGCGCGGACCCCGGCGACCCACAGCACCGTCAGCGCGTCGTCGCTGTCGTCGGCGCACGCCGCGTCGCGATCGCACGTCGGGCCGGAGCACGCGGCGACCGGCAGCGACGGTTCGTCCTCGCCGCGGCAGCACGGGCGCTTCGGCTTCTTCGGGGGCGTCGCCTTCCGCGCGTCGGCCGCGGCGCGGGCCGAGGCGGGCGGCTCGAAGCCGCGGGCGTCGGCCCATTCGAGCTTCTGCTCCAAAGTGAAGCAGCAGCAGTCGCCGGCCCAGCACTGCTCGGCCGTGAGGCACCCGCACGCGTGGTCGCGGCACGGGTACGGCGACTGCGACTTGCGGGGGTTGGCGGCGTGCGGGACGGGGACCGGAGCGCCGGTGGCGGCGAACGCGTGCGCAACGAGGAGCAGCACCGCCAGAACGTGGCGGCCCTTGGGAGGGCTCGGAACTCGTCGCAGGAACCACATGGGGAGTGTCGGGGAGGCAACCGGTTCTGCTAACCCGTTGTACACTGCTAACACACGGGAGCCAACACCCGACCGTGAAATCCCCGCGAAACCGGAGAATCCGGCCCGGCCGCCCGGTTGCTCGGCCCGCGACCGCGACGTAAGCTGCCCGAACCCCCGCCCCCGCCGAGACAACTCGCAATGCGCCCCGCCCTCCTCTGCCTCGCGTTCCTCTGCGCCTCCACGGCCGCCGCCGACGAGGCCGCCGTCCTCAAGTCGATCCAGAAGATCGGCGGCCGCGTCGAGCGCGACGACACGGGGGCCGTCGCCCGCGTGTACCTCGACCAGACGCGGGTGTCGGACGCGGACCTGCGGGCCGTCGCCTCGCTCGCGGCGCTGACGCACCTCGACGTCTCCCGCACCAAGGTCACCAACTCGGGGATCGTCGAACTCGCCCCGCTGGCGGACCTCACCTCGCTCGACGCCTCTCGCACCGAGATCACCGACGACGGGCTCAAGGTGGTCACCCGGCTCCGCGCGCTCACGAGCCTGTCCGTCGCCGGCACCGAGGTCACCGACGCCACCCTCAAGTACCTCGTGCTGCTCAAGCGGCTCGCGCACCTCGACGTGTCGAACACCAAGGTTACGGAGGCGGGGCTGGCCGACATCGCGAGGTACCCGGCCCTCACCTCGCTGCACCTCGGCAACCTCGCCGTGACCGACGCCGGCCTCAAGCGGCTCGCCCCGCTCAAGGGGCTGACCAGCCTCTCGCTCAGCGGCACGCAGGTGACCGGCCCGGGGCTCAAGGAACTCGCCGCGTTCCCGGAGTTGAAGGGCCTCGACGTCGCGAACCTCCCCGTCACCGACGCCGGCCTCGCCGACCTGCCCCCGCTCGCGGGCCTCGCGTCGCTCAACCTCGGCTTCACGAAGGTCACCGACGCCGGGGCGAAGTCGCTCACGCGGTTCAAGGCGCTGGCGGCGCTCGACCTGAGCGACACGGCCGTCGGCGACGCCGGCCTGCGGAACCTCGCGCCCCTCGCCGGGCTCACGAGCCTCAAGCTGATGCGGGCGAAGGTGACCGACGCGGGGCTGCGGGAACTCGCGGCGTTCAAGAAGCTCGCGGCCCTCGACCTCACCGACACCGGCACCGGTGACGCCGGGCTGAGGGCGCTCGTGCCGTCGAAGGAACTGACCACGCTGAACCTCGGCGGCACCAAGGTGACCGACGCCGGCGTGAAGGGGCTCGCGGGGTTCAGCGGGTTGGTCCACCTCGACCTGAGCGGCACGAAGGTGACCGACGCGGGGCTCAAGGGGCTCGCCGGCCTCAAGGGGCTCAAGTCGCTCTCGCTGTTCGGAACGAAGGTGACCGACGCGGGTCTCAAGGACCTCGCCGCGTTGAAAGGGCTGACGAGCCTGAACCTGTGGAACACCGGGGCGACCGACGCGGGCGTTAAGGAGTTGGCGAAGCTCACGGCGCTGACCGCGCTCGACCTCACCGGTACACAGGTGACCGACGCCGGGGCCGCGGAACTGGCCAAGGCGCTGCCCGCCTGCCGCGTCGTGCGGTGACCGCCCCGGACGCATCGCGTAACTGCCACTGGCATCGACACTTCCCGGAATCCCGTCAAAAATCTCGCGCGGCGTGTCGATTCCCGCACGCGCCGCTCGACGTACCTGTGAGAGCCGGGTGGCCGGCCCCGAACCCCGAACCGACGCGAGACGGCAATGCGAGTGATGGTACTCATCAAGGCGACGAAGGACTCCGAGGCCGGCGTCATGCCCGACGAGAAGCTGATGGCCGCGATGGGCGCGTACAACGAGGAACTCGTCAAGGCCGGGGTCATGCTCGCCGGCGAGGGCCTGCACCCCAGTTCGAAGGCAAAGCGGGTGCGGTTCGCGGGCCCCGGCCGCACCGTCACCGACGGCCCGTTCGCAGAGACCAAGGAACTCGTCGCCGGGTTCTGGCTGTGGCAGGTGCGGTCGATGGACGAGGCGGTCGAGTGGCTCCGGCGGTGCCCGAACCCGCACCTCGAGGACTGCGACGTCGAGATCCGCCCGGTGTTCGAGGCGAGCGACTTCGGGACCGAGTTCACCCCCGAACTCCGCGAACAAGAAGAGCGCCTCCGGGCCGAGGTCGAGCGGCAGAAGACCGGCGCGTAGCGGGCCGCCCGGCGCCCGCTGCTGAACCGTTCCTGAAACAACCGAAACCGAAAGGGTCTGTCATGCACGTGCAACCGTACCTGAACTTCAACGGCCGGTGCGAGGAAGCGCTGACGTTCTACCGCGAGGCGCTCGGGGCCGAGGTCACCGCGCTGATGCGGTTCGGCGAGAGCCCCGAGCCGTGCCCGGGGATGCCCGCGGGGACCGAGAACAAGGTGATGCACTCGGCGCTGAAGATCGGCGAGTCGACGGTGATGGCGTCGGACTGCGAGTGCCGGGGCGCACCGAACTTCCAGGGCGTGTCGCTGGCGCTCAGCCCGGCGACCACGGCGGCCGCCGAGAAGGCGTTCGCGGCGCTGGCCGCCGGCGGGCAGGTCCACATGCCGCTCGGCCCCACGTTCTGGTCGCCGTGCTTCGGCGTCGTCGCCGACAAGTTCGGCGTGTCGTGGATGGTCAGCGTCCCCGCGTGACCCGCGGGGCGCGCCCGGTCGTTCGGGCCGCGGGGCCGGCGCCCGCGGCCCGCCGCCCGCCGCCCGCGGCGACCCGCTCCTCGGCCGGGCCCGCGGGTGCTCGGGAACCGAAGCCCGACCGGCGGTCACGGGGCCGCCGTCGCTACTCGGCCTTCTTGAACAGGTCCAGGAACCGGTCCTCGTACTCCTTGAACACGCTGAGGCGGTCCAGCTCCTGCTTCAGCTCGAACGCCTTCGAGCGGTCGCGGGTCGCCTCCTCGAACAGCTCCTCGATCCGCTTCCGGGCGGTCGAGCGGCGCTTGGGCGGCTCCGGCTCGGCCGCGGCCTCTTCGCCCCCCTCGTCGTCGTCGTCGTCGTCGCCCTCCTCGTCGCCGTCCTCGTCCTCGTCGTCGTCGTCGTCATCGGACTGCTGGCCGCGGGCCTGCTCCTCGATCTGGGCCAGCACCCCGCCCAGTTGCTCGTCCCAGAGCTTCGCCTGCTCGGCCAGTTCGTCCAGGTCGAAGTCGATGCCCGTGAGCGTGGTGAACGCCTCGAGGATCGCGTGCGACGCCTTCGGGAACGGGAACTGGGCGAAGATGTGCGGCATCTCGCCGAGGAAGCACGCGCCGTGCAGCCCAACCTCAGCCGCGGCGCTCAGGAGGACGCCGTTGAGCCCGCCGATGTTCCCGTCCTCGAGGATGTCGAGTTCGAGCCGCCTGAGCTCGTCCAGGTTGGGCCGGTCGGTGGCCGCCCCAAACACGCGGGACTCGGCCTCGGGCCGCATCCGGGTCGCCATCGCGGCGAACGTGAACACCCGCTCGACCCCGTGCTCCCGCGCGAACCCGACGAGCCGGCGGCAGAACGTGTACTTCCCGCCGGGGGGCTGGGCCTCGCCGACGAACACGAGGAGGTCGTGCCGCCGGTTCGGGTCGGTCCACAGAAAGAACCGGCTCCGCGGGCGGCGGCCGGGCTGCACCAGGCCCCCCTTCACCTCGACGGCCTCGATGTCGAACGTGTCGCCGCCCTCGAACTCGGCGAACTCGGTCATCCCGAGCTTGGCGAGGAGGTACACGCCGGCGTTGAGGGCGACGTGCCCCATCCCCGGCCACACCGCGACGAGCCACGGGTGGTTCAGCTTGATCGGCCCTGCCATGTCGCGCACTCCCACGGTGACCGCCGCACGGGGCGGCGTGTCACTATGGTAGGGCCGCGGGCAACCCGCGGGGGGGCGGATCCGCGCCGGGGGCCGGAGCGACCCTCGGGACCGTGGCGCCGCCGGGCCCGGTGCGACGCGGGCGGTGACGGTCCGCGGCACCACCGGGGGCGGCCCGGTGGGCACCGCGGACCGTGCAATCGGAACGGACGCGGCCCCGCGTCGCGGCGCCCGGCGACCGGCCGCAAAGTCTCAATGGCGAGCGGAGCCGTCCGGCCGAGAGCCCGCGGCCGGCGTGTTTTTCCGCAGCGGGGCCCCGCGGGGCGGCGCGCCCGGTGACGAAATCTCTCAACCGCATATCCGCAAGACCTCATTGATGACACCCCCGCGGCCCGGGTAGAGTTCTCGTCATCACCCTCGCCGCGGCACGCCGGACCGCCGATCATGGACCTCGCCCCCTCCGGTTCGTCCGCGGCGGGCGGCTGACACGCGCCCCGCCCCCACGCACCGGCCGACGCGAACGCGTTCCTCTTTCTGGTGACCGACCATGACCCGTGCTCTCCTGCTTGCCGCGTGCCTCCCTCTCGGCGCCGCGCCGCGGGCCGCCGCGGCCGACCCGGCCGTGACCCACTCGTTCCTCGCGTTCGGGGCCGAGACCCGCCTCGTCGACGCCACCGGCGCGGTGGCGTGGCGGTACCCGGCCGCGTCCCGCGACGGCTGGGCGCTGCCCGACGGCGGCGCGCTCCTGGCGCTCTCGAAGAGCAAGGAGTTTCCCGGCGGCGCGGCCGTGGAGGTGAACAAGGACGGCAAGGTCGTGTTCGAGTTCAAGGGCACGCAGGCCGAGGTGAACACCGTCCAGCCGCTCGGGGACGGCAAGGTGCTGCTCACCGAGGCCGGCCCGAAGCCGCGGCTCCTCGAGGTGAACCGCGACGGGAAGGTGCTCGTCGAGGTGCCGCTCCAGGCCCAGACCAAGGACCACCACCTCCAGACCCGCATGGCCCGCAAGCTCGCCAACGGCAACTACCTCGTCCCGCAACTGCTCGACCGCGTGGTCCGCGAGTACACGCCCGAGGGGAAGGTGGCGTGGGAGGTGAAGACACCGCACATGCCGTTCACCGCGATCCGCCTGCCGGACGGCAACACGCTCATCGGCTGCACCCTCGGGCACCTCGTGATCGAAGTGGACAAGGACGGCAAGGAGGTGTGGCGGGTGACGAACGACGACCTGCCCGGCAAGCCGATCAACGACGCCTGCGGGGTGCAGCGGCTGCCGAACGGGAACACCGTGATCACCAGCCACCACGCCGGCGCGAAGCAGGTGAAGCTGACGGAGGTGACCCGCGAGAAGAAGGTCACCTGGACGTACACCGACGACCGCCCGGCGGGCATCCACCACTTCCAGATCCTCGAGACCGACGGCAAGCCGCTCGCCGGCCCGGCCCTGCGGTAGCACCGCGCCGAACGCCCGACATTCCCGCGGCCCCCTGGCGCGAACCGGAGGCAGACGTGCGAAGGCGAGTTCTGGGGCGGACCGGGATCGAGGTCGGCGAGATCGGGTTCGGCGGGCTGTTCGCGTCGCGGCTCGGGCCGGGCCTCGCCGAGTCGCGGGCCGCGGTGTTCCGCGCCCTCGACCTCGGGGTGAACTTCTTCGACACGGCCCCGGGGTACGCCGACAGCGAGACGGTCCTGGGCCGCATCCTGCGCGAGGTCCGCGGGCCGGTCGTCGTCTCGACCAAGCTGGGCGGGCGGCCGACCCCGTTCGACCCGCGGGACGCCTGCTCGCTGGTCCGCTCGGCCGAGGAGAGCCTGCGGGCGCTGGGCCGCGACGCGATCGACGTGCTGTTCGTCCACGAGCCGGACCGGCCCCAGCAGTACGACTGGTGGGCCGACCCGGAGCGGGCCGCCGGCCCGGTGGTCGAGGCGCTCGACTCGCTCAAGCGCCGCGGGCTCGTGCGGTTCACCGGGCTCGCCGGGACCACGGTGACCGAGTTGACGCACCTGGTGCGGGCCGGCGACTTCGACGTGGTGCTCACGGCGTTCAACTACAGCCCGCTGTACCGCGAGGCCGCCCGCACGGTGGTCCCCGCGGCCCGGCACAAGGGCATGGGCGTGGTCCTCGGGTCGGTGCTGCACCAGGGCGCGTTCGGCCGGCGGTACGACGACGTGGTGCGGCGGCACCCGCTGTGGCTCTCGGACGCGCGGCGGGACCAGATCCTCGCGTTCTACGCGCTGCTCGACGACGCCGGCATCCCGATCGCCGACCTGTGCCTGCGGTTCGCGCTCTCGACCGACGCGCCGTCGGTCGTGCTGGTCGGCCCCAAGACGGCCCGGCACGTCGAGGCCGCGGCCGCGGCGGCCGAACAGGGGCCGCTCCCGCAAGAGGTGCTGGACCGACTCGACCGGATCGCGGCGCTGGTGCCGTTCCGCCCGTTCGAGGAGCCGATGATCCTGCCGTTCGACCGCCCCGCCGGGTACACCGGCCCCGGGACGGCCAACCTCGCGACCGGGATCAAGGTCGGGTCGCTCGACGACGCGCCGCTACCGACCCGGCTCCCCGGCTGAGATTGCCCCGGCCCCGCGTTCGGTGGTATCAAAGGGTGTCCCCACGCGACGCAGGGCCAACCGTTGACCGCGCCACCCGGCACCACGCTCACCGCCACGGACCTCGGGGAGTTCGTCCGCCACCACTCGTGCGACCGGCGGTTCCACCTCGCCGTTCACCGGGACCGCGAGGTCGCGCCGCTGCCGTTCTTCGACCGCCTGCGGGACAGCATCGACCCGGTGCTCGCCGAGGTCGGGCGGCGGCGCGAGAACCAGTGGGAGGCCGAACTCACCGCGGCCGGGTTCCGCGACCTCGCGGCCGATTTGCCCAAGGGGAAGCGCGACGAGGTCACCTGGGCCGCCCTCGCGGCCGTCGCCGCCTCGCTGCCGCCCGGCGCGAACGGGTACGCCCGGCAGGTCGCGGTCGGCGGCACCGTCGGCGCGTTCCGCGTCTACGGGCTCATCGACTTCCTCCTGATCCGCTGGGTCGGTGGGGTGCCCCGGTTGGTGCTGGTCGAGTGCAAGGCGAGCCGCCGCGACCGCACCTACCACCGGGTGCAGGTCGCCGTGTACCGGGTGCTCCTCCGCGGGATGCTCGGCGGCGAGCCGATCGCGGTCGGCGGCGAGCACATCACGCCAGCCGCCATCGAGTGCGTCGTCGCGCGGCTCGACCCGGACCGCAACGCCACGCAGTCGATCCTCGCGCTGCCGCCGCTCGGCCTCGCCCACGAGGAGGCCGACCTCGAACGCCTCCTCGCTCCCGGCGGCCGGCTCGCCGCCGCGGCGTCGCGACCGCTCGACGAGATCGGCTTCCAGATCGACACCAAGTGCGACGGCTGCACCTACGCCCCGCACTGCATGGCCGAGGGCGCGAGGCAGCGGCGGATCGAACTGATCGGCATCGACCCGGTTACGGCCCGGTTGCTCCGCGCGGCCGGGCTCGGCACGCTCGACCAACTCGCCAACCCGCCGCTGTTCGACCCGAAGGTCGAGGCGCTGGCCCGCGACCCGGGGTTCGTGGAGAGCCTCGACGTGCTCCGCTTGCGGGCACGCGCGCGGCTGCACACGCTCCCGCTCCTCCCCGGCACGCGGGCGGCGTTTGGGAGCGCGGTCGAGCAAGTCCCCAACACCGGGATCGGGCACCTGCCGCCGCACGAGGCGAACGGGGTCCGGCTCCTCCGCGTGTACCTCGCCGTCGACTACGACTACACCGAGAACCGCGTCGGCGCGCTGGCCGCACACGTCGCCCGCGGCCCCGGCCGGCTCGACACGGCGTTCACCGACGGCCGCCCCGAGCCGGTCGTGCGGGAGCGGTTCGAGGCCGGGAAGGACCGGTTCGGGAGGCCCGCGTTCGAGGACCGCGCGCTGCCCGGCGGTCGCGAGGTGGTCGAGTTCCGGGCGGCCCCGTGGAGCGGCAACGACTACGCGGCCGACACCGCGGCCGAGGGCGAACTGATCCGCCGGTTCTTCGAGCGCCTGGCCGGGGTGATCGCCCGCGAGGCCGGAACTGACGCCGTGCCGGTCCACTTCTACGTCTGGTCCCGCGGCGAGGTCCGGCAACTGATCGAGGGGTGCTGCCGCGCCGGCCCGGAGTTGCTCGGCCCGGTCCGCCAGTTGTTCGGGTGCCGCGAGGGGCTCGAACAGCAGATGTACTCCGCAGTCCGCGAGGAGGTGGACCGGCGGTACGCCCTCGGGTGGACCGGCCGCGGGCTCGGGGTGGTCGCGTCGCTGGAGTGGGCCGGCCGGCGGTTCCACTGGGTGCGCACCATCGGTGGTGTTGAACGCGACCTGACCCGCGTGTTTGCGCAGGGCGTGTTCGACTTCACCGCCGATCTCGCCACCAACCCGGACGGCACCTGGGCAGCGGACGGCACCGGGACGAGGCACGCCTTCGAGGTGCGGAGCCGCTTCGCCGACGGGCTGCCGGCCCCGTACTGGCACGCCGCCTGGGGCACCCTCCCGGAGCCGAGTTCCCAGCGGTCCGACGAGTGCGTCGAGCCGTACCGGGCCGCCGGGGCACCGGGGCTGCTGGCCGCGTACCTTGCTGCGCGGGTGCAGGCCCTGAGGTGGCTGGAAGAGGGGATCGCGCCGAAGAACCCGGGCATCGAGAAGTCGCCGCTCGACCCGGCCACGCTCCCGGCGTTCCGGCTCGGCCGCGACGGCGTCGCGCGCGCCGCCACCGACTTCCTCCGGCTCGACCAGCACGTCCGCCGGTCCGACTGGGTCGCCTCGCACCTCGTGCCGCCGCTCGCCCGCGTCCGGGCGGGCCGCACGCTCCCGCTCAAGCAGGTGAAGGTCGGCGGCGACAAGAGCACGATCACGGCGACGATCGAGCTGTTCGCGTTCGGCGGGCTGACACTCGCGGACCTCGAGGCCCGGTGCCAGTTCGGGCCGGGGTCGTTCGCGCGCCTCTCCCCGTGGAACGGGGACCCGAAGCAGGGCCAGGCCGTCGCGCAGCTCACGTCGGCCGTCGGGCGAACGTGCGTGGTGCGCGACGTGGACTGGGCGACCGGCCGGGTGACGCTCGACGCGATGTACGCCGAGGAGGACCGCTATCTGCTCTCCAGCGGCGCGAGCAAGAAGGCCGAGACGCTGTTCGACCGCGGGTTCGCGACGCTCGACGAGAGCGTGTCGGACTACGTCGCGGGCCGCGTCGACGACCGGCTCCAGCGGCCCAGCCACGTCTTCGGGTGGTTCGACCCGGTCGAGCCGCGCCCGCCGGCCGCCACGCCGCTCCCCGACGCCGAGGACCTGTTGCGGCTACTCGACACGTTCGCGCTGCCGCCCGCGAGCGTGTTCCCGGCGTCGCCCGACCAGGCGCGTGCGGCCGTCGAGGGGCTGGCCACCCGCGTGCAACTGATCCAGGGGCCGCCGGGCACCGGGAAGACGACGACGACGGCGCTCGCGGTGCTGCTCCGCGTCCTTGTCGGCGGCCGGCCGGGGGACATCGTCCTCCTCTCGGCGCACACGCACACGGCGCTCGACAACCTCCTGGAGCGGATCGACCGCTACCTCGATCCGTTCCGCCAGTGCGCCGCGGCCGCCGGGCGGCGACTGCTCCCGGTGCGACTCGTGAAGGTCCACACCAACGACCCGAGCCAGCACGTCGTCGGCGGGTCGGTCGAGAACCTGCCGGCCGCGCTGCTCGCGACGAAGAAGAAGCTCACCGAGCTGACGACCGGCGGCGTCGCGGTGATCGGCGGGACCACGGCCGGGCTGCTGAAGCTCGCTTCCGCGGTCGAGAAACTGAAGACCTTCAACGCCGGTGCCGGGCTGACGGCGGCGCTGCTCGTGGTGGACGAGGCGTCGATGATGGTGTTCCCGCACTTCCTCGCGCTCGCCACGCTGGTCGCCCCCGACGGGAAGGTGCTGCTCGCCGGCGACCACCGGCAACTCGCCCCGATCACAGCGCACGACTGGGAGGGCGAGGACCGCCCGCCGGCCGTGCTGTACCAGCCGTTCGCCAGCGCATACGACGCGGTGCGGCGGATCATCGACACGACCGACGCTGCGGGCGTGCCCGTCGTGTCGCCAGCGGCGGCGCGGTGGTCCGGGCTGCGGCTCACGTTCCGGCTCCCACCCGTGGTCCGCGAACTGATCGCCCGCATCTACCACCGCGACCGCATCGAGCTGACCGGGCTCGACCGCCAATCGCGAGCCGGCACCGCGACCAGCGCGTCGCCGTGGGCCGAGGTGTGGCGGTGGAACGTCGGCCTGTTCCTGACGGTCCACGACGAGGACGGGTCGCGGCGGAGCAACGCGGTGGAGGTGGCGGCGATCGAGCAACTGCTGGCCGCGGCCCCACCGCTCCCGGCCGGCTCGGTCGCGGTCATCACCCCGCACCGGGCGCAGCGGAGCCTGCTCGCGACGCGCCTCGCGGCGCACACCGGCCCCGGTGGCGCGGTCGGGGTGATCGACACGGTCGAGCGGCTCCAGGGCGGCGAGCGGCCGACGGTCATCGTGTCCGGGACCGTCAGCGACCCGACCGCGGTGGCGGCGAACGCCGGGTTCGTGTTGAACCTGAACCGGGCCAACGTCGCGTTCTCGCGGGTGCAGGACCGGCTCGTGGTGGTGTGCTCGAAGGCGCTGCTCGACCACATCCCGGCCGAGGTCGAGCACTACGAGTCGGCGGCGCTCTGGAAGGCGCTCCGCGACCTGTGCAGCGAGTTGGTGGCCGAGACCGAAGTGGGCGGCCACCGCGTGCGGCTGTACCGCCCGCCCCCGGGCCGCGGCGGGGCCGCCGGGTGACCCGCGAGCGGGTGCCGGACCGGCGGCCACCCGGCCAACTCGTCCCGCACCGTGGCCCTCGTCACCTCGCGCCGCCCTCGGGTGTCTTCGCGTTGCCGCCCCGCTTCGCGGCTTCGACCGAGTACGTCGGGTCGGCGGCGTCCCAGGTCACGTCGCCGGACGGGCCGTAGATCGCCGGCACCGGCTCGTGCCCGGCCAGCCGGAGCCACGTCTGCACCTGCGTGCGGTGGTGGCAGGTGTGCAGCACCCGCCGCCAGAACACCCACACCCGCTGCCGCCTCAAGCCGCCGAAGAAGGCCCGCTCCTCCAGCCACCACGCCGTCGTGCCCCGGGCGAACTGCGGCAGCCGCAGCCTCGCCAGCCCGACGTACCTGTCGAGGTACGCCGCCACCGCGGGCTTCTCACCTGCGGGCAGCAGGTCCTCGACCGGCGGCTCGTCCAGCCCGGCGAACTCCGCGAAGAACCGCCGCTCCGAGAGGAGCTGGTGGACCAGGATGGTGCGGATCGGGTTCACCTTCTCGTGCGGCTTGAAGTCGAGCAGGTGGTCGGGGACCGCCCGCCACATGCTCGCGGTCTTGTTGACCTCGCTGGCGTAGGTGTCGAGGGCGTGCTGGAAGGCCGGCTCGACGGCCCGCGGAACCTCGGCGTCGGGAATGGCGACGAACGCGTAGTGCATGACAGTCGTCCTCGTTCTCGTGGTGCCCCGCGGGGCCGGGCCCCGGCGAGTCCCCGGGTCCGGCCCCGCGGCGGCCGGCGACGGATACCCCTCACGGCGCCTCGGCATCACCCGTCCCGTCCAGCACGTCGCGGACCTTCCGGGCGAGGGTGGCGGGGGTGAACGGCTTCTGAAGGAAGTGGGTGCCCGCGTCCAGGACGCCGTGCCGCACCACCGCGTCGTCGGTGTACCCGCTGGTGAACAGTACCCGCGCCTCCGGGTGGCGGGCGACGACCGCCTCGGCCACCTGCCGCCCGCCCATCCCGCCCGGCATCACCACGTCCGTCACCAGCAGGTGGATCGGCCCGGCGTGACCCTCCGCCGCCCGGACCGCCTCCCGCCCGTTCCCGGCCACCAGAACGGTGTACCCGCACATCACCAGAATGTGCCGGCCCAGGGCACGCACCGCGTCCTCGTCCTCCACCAGCAGGACCGTCTCCGTCCCCCGGGGCATGGGCGTCCGCGGGGCACCCGCTTTTCCGGCCAGCGGGGCGTCCCCGGCCCGCGGCAGGTACAACTTGAACGTCGTCCCCCGGCCCGGCTCGCTGTGGACCCCGATGTGGCCGCCGGACTGCTTGACGAACCCGAACACCATCGCCAGCCCGAGCCCCGTCCCCTTCCCCAACTCCTTGGTGGTGAAGAACGGCTCGAAGATCCGGGCCTGGACCTCGGGCGTCATCCCCGTCCCGGTGTCGCTGACCGCCACCACGACGTACGGGCCGGGCCGCACGTCCGGGTGGGTGGCGACGTAGGCCGCGTCCAGTTCGATGTTCCGCGTCTCGACGGTGAGCTTTCCGCCGGTCGGCATGGCGTCCCGGGCGTTGACGCACAGGTTCACGACCGCCTGCTCCAGCTGGCCGGGGTCGGCCTTCACCCGGCCGAGGTCCGGGGCCAGCCGGGTCGCCAGGTCGATGTCCTCCCCGATCAGCCGCCGGAGCATCCTCTCCACGTCCCGGACCAGGGCGTTCGGGTCGAGCACCTTCGGCTCCAGGACCGCCTGCCGGCTGAACGCGAGCAGCTGCCGGGTCAGCCCCGCGGCCCGCTCGCCGGCGCTCATGATCTCCGCGACCAGCTCCCGGCTCGGGTGGTCGGGCGGGAGGGCGCCGTGGACGATCTCGCCGTACCCGTTGATGACGGTGAGCAGGTTGTTGAAGTCGTGGGCCACCCCGCCCGCGAGTTGCCCGACCGCCTCCATCTTCTGGGCCTGGTGGAACTGGTTCTCCAGCTTCCGCCGCCCGGTCACGTCGGTCTGGACGCCGATGAAGTTGGTCAGCCGGCCCGCGTCGTCCCGGACCGGGGAGATCGACAGGGCGTTCCAGAACGGGGTGCCGTCCTTGAGGTAGTTCAGCAGTTCCACGTCGCACGGCACGCCCCGCCGGACCGCCTCCCGGACCTCGGCCACCGCCGCCGGGTCCGTGTCCCGGCCCTGGAGGAACCGGCAGTTCCGCCCGACGGCCTCGGCCCCGGTGTACCCGGTCAGGTGCTCGAAGCCGGGGCTGACGTAACTGATCGGGTTGTCCGGGGCGGTGGCGTCGGTGATGAGGATGCCCCCGACGACCGCCCGGATCGCCCGGTCGCGGAGCAGCAGGGCGTGCTCGGCCACCTTCCGGGCGGTCACGTCCTGGGCGAGCGCGATGTGGCCCTCGAAGGCACCGCCCGCGCCGAGCAGCGGGGTGTTGTGCCACTCGCACACGATGGCCCGCCCGTCCTTCGTGACGTTCTCGTTCGTCCCGTGGGCGTCCATGTCACCGGCCCGCAGGCGGCCGAGGAGGTCCGCCACGTGCGGGTGGGCGGGGGGCGGGACGAGGATCTCGAACGGGTGCTTGCCCAGCACCTCCGCCTCGGTGAACCCGAAGGTGCGCTCGGCGGCGGGGTTCCACCGGGTGCAGCGGAAGTCCGCGTCGGTCGTCATGTACGCCAGGGGCATCCGCTCGATCTGGAGGTTCAGCCGGGCGAGGGCCGCGTCGCGGTCGGCCTGGGCCTGCCGCTGCTCGGTCACGTCCGTGTGCACGCCGACCCACTCGCGGATCGCGCCGCCGGGGTCCAGGATCGGGACCGCGCGGACGGCCATGTGGCGGTAGTCGCCGTCCGCCCGCCGGAGCCGGTGCTCGACCTGATACACGGTCCGGGCCGCGACCGCCGCCTCCCACGCCCGGGCGCTCTTCTCCCGGTCGTCGGGGTGGACGGCGTCCAGCCACCCCCACCCGCGGTGCTGCTCGACCGTCTGCCCGGTGAACGCCGTCCACCCCGGCTGCTCCGAGTCGAACGCCCCCGTCGCCGGGGAGTTCCAGACGATCGCGGCGGTCGCGTCGACCAGCGTCCGGTACCGCTCCTCGCTCGCCCGGAGGGCCGCTTGCTGGCGCTTCTGACCGGTGATGTCGCGGGCGATGGCGGACGCCCCGGCGACCCGGCCCGCGGCGTCCCGGACCGGCGAGAGGCTGATGGAGACGGGCACCCGGGTGCCGTCCTTCCGCACCCGCTCCGTCTCGTAGTGCTCGACCCGCTCCCCGCGGGACACGCGCCCCAGGAGACCGACCCCCTCGCCCGGGTGGTCGGGCGAGACGAGGAGCGCCACGTTCCGGCCGACGATCTCGGGGGCGGCGTACCCGAACAGCCGCTCCGCCCCGGCGTTCCAACTGGTGATCGTCCCGTCCAGGGCCTTGCCGATGATGGCGTCGTCCGACGAGGCCACGATGGCCGCGAGGCCGCGGGCCTCCCCCTCGGCCCGCCGCCGCTCCCGCCGCTCCGCCGCCTGCCGGACCTCCCGCTCGACCGCCGCCGGCAGCCGCGCCAGGGTGCCCTTCATCACGAAGTCGGTGGCCCCGGCCCGCATCAGTGCGACCGCGCGCTCCTCCCCGATGGTCCCCGACACGATCACCAGGGGCACGTCCCGGCCGGACTCCCGCAGCAGGCCCAGCGCCCCCTGAGCGTCCAGCTCCGGCATCGCGTTGTCGCACAGGATCACGTCCCACTCCCGGGCCGCCAGTGCGGCCCGGAACGCGGCGGCGGTCTCCACCCGCTCGGCGGACGGGGCGTACCCGGCCCGCCGGAGTTCGAGGAGCATGAGTTCCGCGTCGTCCGCCGAGTCCTCGACCACCAGCACCCGGAGAGGTTGGGGGGGCATCGCGTCACCCGCTGGGCAGGGGTTCGTTCAACACCAGCCAGTATAGCCGGCGTTGAGCGGCGGCCCCCCCACGAACCCCGCGAACGCCGCCCCGCACTTTGAACCGAAGCACCTCGGCTGACCCCCGGCGGGTGCCGGGAGCGGCCCCGGAACGGTGCCCACTGCGGTAACGTTCCCGCGTCGGCTCGGGAGCCGCACGACCACCGCCTCCGCGGTCCCCCGCCTTCGTCGCTCGCCGTGCGGGCGCGACCTCTTGAGTTGCAAGGTTCCCGCTCTATAACCTCTGAATCCAGTGGACCGCCCCGGGTGGGCAAGACATGGCTGCCGATCCGACTGAAACGGCCTCCGGCTCCGTTCCGGCCGCGCCTCACGGCCCGCCCCCGCAATTTTTCGTCGGGGTCGGGGCGTCGGCCGGCGGGCTGGAGGCCCTGGAGCGCCTCTTCGAGCACATGCCGCCCGACACCGGGATGGCGTTCATCGTCGTTCAGCACCTCTCGCCCGATTTCAAGAGCCTCACCAACGACATCCTGGCCCGCCGGACCCGCCTCCCGATTCGGGTGGTCGAGGACGGCATGCACATCCGGCCGGACTCCATCTACCTGATCCCGCCCCGCAAGGACATGATCGTCCGCGGCGGCCGGCTGCTCCTGACCGACAAGGACCTGGACCAACTCGTCGCGCTCCCGATCGACCACTTCTTCCGGTCCCTCGCCCAGGAGGCCGGGGACCAGGCGGTCGCGGTCGTCCTGTCCGGGACCGGGAGCGACGGCTCCCGCGGGGTCCGGGACGTCCACGCGGCCGGCGGGCTGGTGGTCGTCCAGGCCCCGGACACGGCCAAGTTCGACGGGATGCCCAAGAGCGCCATCGACACCGGGACGACCGACCTGGTGCTGGCCCCGGAGGAGATCCCGGCCGCCCTCGTGAGGCACGCCCTGGCCCCGCACTCGGACCCCGCCCCGGCGGCCCTGCTGGTCGGGGTGGACGCCGTCTTCCGCCTCCTCCGGGACGCCTACGGGATCGACTTCTCGTCGTACAAGCCGGACACCGTCACCCGCCGGCTCGAGCGGCGGATCGGGCTGGGCGACATCCCCGGGCTGGACGAGTACGCCCGCCGGTTGGCCGGCGACCCCGCCGAGTTGAACCTGCTGTACAAGGACCTGATGATCGGCGTGACCCGGTTCTTCCGGGACGAGGAGGGGTTCGCCCGGCTCGGGCGGGACGTGCTCCCGGCCCTCATCGGCCGGCTGGCCCCGGGGGACGAGTTCCGCGCGTGGGTGGCGGGGTGCGCCACCGGCGAGGAGGCGTACTCGCTCGCCATGCTGGTCCGGGAGGCGCTCGACACCGTCCCCCGGGCGGTCCCGGTCAAGATCTTCGCTACCGACGCGCACCGGGCGTCGATCGAGGCGGCCGGCCTCGGGTTGTACACGGAGGCCGCGATGGCCGGGGTCGCCCCGGACCGGGCCACCCGGTTCTTCACCCGGGCGGCCGGCGGGTTCCAGGTGTCGGCCGAGCTCCGCAAGATGGTCGTGTTCGCCCAGCACAACTTGCTGAAGGACGCGCCGTTCACCCGCCTCGACCTGGCCTCGTGCCGGAACGTGCTGATCTACTTCCAGCCGCCCGCCCAGAAGCGGGTGCTGTCCCTGTTCCACTTCGCCCTCAAGACCGGGGGGACGCTGTTCCTCGGGCCGAGCGAGACCACCGGGGAGATCGGGGACGAGTTCGAGGCGGTCGACTCCCACTGGCGGCTCTACCGGAAGCGGCGGGACGTCCGGCTCGTCCCGGACCTGCGGCTGCCGGCCGTCGCGCCGGTCCGCCCGGCCCCGGGCCTGCCGGCCGCCGGCCCGGACCCGAACCTGGCCTCGGCCTACGACGCGCTGCTCGACCAGTTCATGCCCCCCGCCCTGCTGGTGACCGAGCGGGGCGCGCTGGTCCAGACGTTCGGCGGGGCGAGCAAGTACCTGAGGTTCCGGGACGGGCGGGTCACCTCCGACCTGTTGGAACTGGTGGCCCCGGAACTGCGGACCGCCCTGACCGGGGCGCTGCCGCGGGCGTTCAAGGAACTGGCCGACGTGACCTACAAGGGGCTGCGGGTGGCCGCGCCGGACGGCGAGCGGTTGGTGAACGTCACCGTCCGCCCGGTCCGGAACCGGCGGGCCGTCGTGACCCACGCCCTGGTCCAGATCGAAGAGGTCGGGGCCGCCCCCCCGCCCCGGGACGTCCCCCAGGAGATCGACCTCGGGCAGGCGTCCCGGGACCACCTCCTGGAGCTGGAAGGGGAGCTGCGGCACACGAAGGAGAACCTCCAGGCGCTCATCGAGGAGATGGAGACGAGCAACGAGGAGCTGCAGGCCACGAACCAGGAACTGACCGCGGCCAACGAGGAGCTGCAGAGCACGAACGAGGAGCTGCACTCGGTCAACGAGGAACTGTACACGGTCAACGCCGAGTTCCAGAAGAAGATCGCCGAGCTGACCCAACTGTCCGCGGACGTGGACAACCTGCTCATGAGCACCGGCGTCCACACCATGTTCCTGGACCGCGCCCTGTGCCTGCGGAAGTTCACCCCGAAGATCGCCGAGTCGTTCAACCTCCTCCCCCAGGACATCGGCCGGCGGATCGACCACTTCACGTACACGATCGACCACCCCGGGATGCTGGCCGACCTCCGGGCCGTGCTGGACCACCCGACCCCGATCGAGCGGCAGGTCCGGGACCGCCGGGGGCACTGGTTCCTGCTCCGGATCCTCCCGTACCGGGCCGGGCTGGCCATCGACGGGGTGGTCCTCACCCTGATCGACCTGAGCGAGGTGAAGCGGGCCGAGGCCGAGGCCCGGCGGAAGGACGAGCAGCTCGCCGGCATCCTCCGCCACTCCCCGAACTGGGTGTTCATCAAGGACCTGGCCGGGCGGTACTCGGTGGCCGACGACTCGTTCCGCCGGGCGGTCGGGCAGGACCCGGTCGGGAAGACGGCCGGCGACCTGTTCTCCCCGGACGTGGCGCGGCTGGTGACGGCCGGCGACGACCGGGTCATCGATCAGGGGGTCGACGACCAGGCCGAGATCGTGATCCCGCTGGCCGACGGCCCGCACACCTTCCTGGCGACCAAGTTCCCGGTCCGGGACGAGGCCGGGCGGGTGGTCGGGGTCGGGGGGATCAAGACCGACGTGACCGCGATCCGCCAGGCCGAGCAGACGGCCCGCGAGGCGGTCGACCAGCGGGACCGGTTCCTGGCGATCCTCTCGCACGAGCTGCGGAACCCCCTGGCGGCCGTCCTGAGCGCGGCCGACCTGGCCGCCCGCGCCGCCCCGGCCGGGTCCGAAGCCGCCCGGTGGCTCGGCGTCATCGGCCGGCGGGCGCGGCACACGGCCCGGCTGGTGGACGACCTCCTCGACGTGGCACGGTTCAGCCAGGACAAGGTCGAGGTCCGGCGGGTGCCGACCGACCTCGGGGCGACGGTCCCCGGGGTGCTGGAGGAGGTCCGCCCCTGGTTCGACGAGGCGCGCGTCGCGCTCACGCAGGAGGGGCCCGACGGCCCGGTGCTGGTCGACGGCGACCCGGACCGGCTCCAACAGGTGCAGGTGAACCTGCTGCGGAACGCCGCCAAGTACACCCCCGCCGGCGGCCGCGTCTGGTACACGCTGGGCCGCGAGGACGGGCACGCGGTGATCCGGGTGCGGGACACCGGGGTGGGGCTGTCGGCCGAGATGCTCGGGCGGGTGTTCGAGCCGTTCGTGCAGGCCGACGAGACCCTCGACCGCTCGGGGGGCGGGATCGGCGTCGGGCTCACTCTGGTCCGGTCCATCGTCGAGTTGCACGGGGGCACGGTCGAGGGCCGCAGCGGCGGAGCGGGAACGGGGTGCGAGTTCGTCATCCGGCTCGCGCTGGCGGCCGCCGGCCCGCCCGCGGCCGCGCCGGCCCTGGGCGCCGCGGCCCCCGCCGCCGCGGACGCGCTCCGCATCCTGGTGATCGAGGACGACGCCGACATCCGCACCTCGCTGGTCGCCCTGTTGGAACTGGACGGCCACGCGGTCCGCGCCGCGGCGAACGGGCCCGCGGGCCTGGCCGCACTCGACCTCGGCGGGGGGTTCGACGCCGTTCTCCTGGACATCGGGCTCCCGGGGATGAACGGGTTCGAGGTCGCCCGGCGGGTCCGGGGCCGCCCCGGGCCGCCGCCGCACCTCGTCGCGCTGACCGGGTACGGCCGCACGGAAGATCGCGCCGCCACGGCGGCCGCCGGGTTCGACGCCCACGTGACCAAGCCCTTCGATCCCGCCGAGTTGTCACGGGTGCTGGCCGCGTTCCGGACCACCGGACCGCCCCGACTTCCGCCGCACGACGGCCCCCCGGGCCGGGGGTGACCGCGGCCGGCGAGGTTTGGAAAAACTCAACTCGGTTGTTGACTACGGCCCGGACCCCTCATTACCATTTTTACAACAACGATCAATTGAGGTGCGGACCACCTCCGATCACACCAGGGTAAGGAGACCCCGACCATGCTGGTCGTCACCCGCCGTCCGAACGAGAAGATCGCGTTCCCGAGCCTCGGCATCACCGTCCACGTCCTCCGCGTGACCGGGGCCTCCGCAAAGGTGGGGATCGAAGCCCCCCCGGAGATCAAGGTGCTCCGGGACGAGATCGTCCCGGCGGCCGAGGTGGCCGCCCCGGCCCGGTCGCCCCAGTCGAAGCGGGCCGACCATGCGCTCGCGAACGCCCTGAGCAAGGTCACCCTCGCGGTGCACCTCGCGCGCAAGCAGTGGGACGCGGGCCGCCCGGCGGAGGCGGACGACACCCTCAAAATGGCGCTCCAGGCGCTCGAGGCCCTCGAGCCGAAGGCGCCGGCCCCCCCGGTGCCGCGCCGCGCGCTGATCGTGGAGGACGACGCGAACGAGCGGGAGCTGCTGGCCGGGTTGCTGGGCTTCAACGGGTGCGAGTGCGCGACCGCGGCCGACGGGGAGGACGCACTGGCCTACCTGGCCGCGGGGAACCGGCCCGACGTGGTCATCATGGACATGGCGATGCCCCGGTGCGACGGGCCCGAGACGCTCCGGCGGATCCGGGCCGACCAGCGCCTGGCCGGCCTGCGCGTGTTCTCCGTCAGCAGCACCAACCCCCGGGAAGTGAACGTCCCGGACGGGCCGGCGGGGTTCGACGCGTGGTTCCCGAAGCCGCTCAACCCCAAGCGGCTGTGGGACGCGATCCAGGACGCCGTGCGGTCGCCCGCGACCGCGAATTAGTCCGCCACGCGCCGGGCCGCCACGAGGTGCCCCGCCGGGCTCACACGGACGGGCCGAGCCGGGCGGCAGGCGACGGGCGGGATGCGAGCCGGCACCCCACGGACGGGGTCAGCGTCCCACCGCCCTCGCGACCGCAGGCGGCCGACCGATCCGCCCCGCCAGTTCGTCCGGGCCGCACGACCCCGGGCCCTCCCCATCACGTTCGGACCTCGGCGTGCAGCGCGGCGAGCGTCGCCTCGCAGTCGGCGAGCGTGCCGACCACCACGAAGCACCGGAACGCGTAGTCGCCGCCGGGGACGCCCTTCGGGTCGCGGAGGCGGTACACGCAGTTCCACTTCACCACCTTCTCCTTCTCGAACCGGAACCGGCCGTACCCCGGCCGCGTCAGCCCCGCGCCCGGCGGGTCCGGGGCGATCACGCCCATCGCGAACTTCCCGTCGGCCGTCGCCAGCACCACCGGGTCGGGCTGCTCGCCGGGGCCGTCGGTCAGCGGCTTCAACTTCCCGGCCGCCGCGTCGAACCGGTGGAACGTTCCGAACTCCGGCGGCATGTAGCCGGTGACGGCCTCGAACTGCGCGTACGTGTGGCCCTCGCCCTTCGGCACCAGGAACGTGACGCGGTACTCGATCGCGTGCGGCAGGTCCTTGTGGCCGATCGTGACCCGCTTGGCGAGGTAGTGGTCCGACAGCGGGCGGTCGTTGCGGGCCGGGTTGCCGAACGACTTCTCGCCGGGCTTCAGCCAGAACGCCATGCGGTTGAGCGTCACCAGTTGGTTGCCCTTGGCGCTCAGTTCCAGTAACCGGCTCGTGGACGTCGGCCCGGCCCCGTCGGCCGCGCTCCCGGCCTCGGTCGGGTTGAACACCTCGGGGATGAACTTCTGCCCGCAGTCGAAGTTCGACGCCGACTGGATCTGCCGCCCGTGGTCGGTGCTGTTCACGAACTCCTTGGTGTTCCAGGTGAGCGAGTGGATCGCCCCCGCGAGCCGGCTCGTGGTGGTGACGACGACCTCGGACGGCCCGGCCTTCGCGCGGACGGTCGCGTCCCCGGACACGGCCGGGCGGTCCTCGGTGAGCGCCGGGCACGCGGCGACTGGAACGGCGACGAGCAGGCAGAGGAATCGGTTCATGGCGGGATTGTATTCGGCCGCGTTTGACAGCGCGAGAATCGTTGCGCACATGAGTACACAGAAGATCACTTCGCACACTCCCATCCCCGCGTGCCGCCGTGTCCCCGATCGAACTCCGCGTCCTGCCGCTGTCGCAGCTCAAGCCGGCCCCGTACAACCCGCGGCGGGTGCTCGACCCGAAGTCGCCCGCGTACCGCAAGCTCCGGGCGAGCCTGGCGGCGTTCGGGTTGGTCGAGCCGCTCGTGTGGAACGAACTCACGGGGTACGTGGTCGGCGGCCACGCGAGGCTCCGCATCCTCGCGGAACTCGGCGTCACCGAGGTGCCGGTGTCGGTCGTGCGGCTCAGCGACGCCCGCGAGAAGGCGCTGAACGTCGTCCTGAACAATCAGGAAGCGCAGGGCCGGTACGACACCGAGAAGCTCGCGGAACTGCTCGCGGAGTTGGAGGGCGTGCCCGAACTGGAGGTGACCGGGTTCGACGCGCGAGCGGTTGCGGCGCTGCGGCTCGAACCGGCCGCCGCGGTCGCGGCCGGGCCCGAGGCCGACCCCGACCGCGTCGAGGTGACACTGGTGACCGACGCCGCGACCTACGAGCGGCTCGCGGCCGACCTCGACGCGCTCGTAGGTCGCTTTGACCTCGTTACGCACGTGCGGCGCCCAAAGTAGGTCACTCGCTCCGCGAGTGACACCGGCTCTGGTTCGGTGGTGCTCTGTTGAATCGTTCGCTTCACGCGGGCCGCCACGGAGGGCGGCCCCTACAAACCAAAGGCGAATCTCTGGTAGG
>NZ_JBHYGG010000134.1:0-8711 GCF_051859125.1 Gemmata sp. | reverse complement strand
CCCTCACCCGCGACTCGCAAAGCCTCGTCGCGACCTCTCCCCCGAGACCGGGGGCATCGGCGAGTGCGGAACGCGGAGTGGAGAGTGCGGAATGAAAGCCCGGTGTTCGAACTCCGCACTCCGCGTTCCGAACTCCGCACTTCCTGAGCCCCCGGTCTCGGGGGAGAGGTCGCCGCGCTTCGCGGCGGGTAAGGGGGTGCCGCGCCCGAAGCGTCGGCCCCACGACACGGCAGCACGAACCGCGGTGCCTCTGTTCTGCTACGGGCACGGTTCGCCAATCTCGACGGGGCGGCACGCATGTCTCGACTTCGGTGCCCCCACCCGCTGCGCGGTCACGCCGACCCAGGGGCGTGTGGTGATGAGTCCGGCGGTTGCACCCAGCGGGCCGACGCGAACTTGTAGTGGCACTCCGGACACGACTGCAGCGGGGCGTGGTCGCCGCCCTTGGCGCACGCGTCGGGGCGGAACAGGTCGAACTGGCCGAAGCACCGCCCGCACCGCCAGAACTCGCCGACCGGCGGGGCCGCACCGCAGTTCGGGCACGCCCACCCGGCCCGGCGCTCCGCACGCTCCATTCGCGCGTACTGGCTCGAGAGCCGGACGCCGCTGAAGGCCGCCAGAGTCAGGAACGCGGCCATCAGGGCGAGCCACCACTCCCCGGTGCCCAGCGCCAGTGCGCAGAGACAGGCCCCCCCGAGAACCCCCACCCCCGCGGCGACCGCGAGGCCCGTCGAGCGACCGAGCCACCGCCACAGCAGCGCGTGGAGGAGTCGCCCGCCGTCCAGGGGGAACAGGGGTAGGAGGTTGAACACGAGGACGATGAGGTTGAACCACGCCAGCGAGGTGACGAACATCTCCTCGTCCGTCCGTGGGGCGTCGTCGGTGGCCGGGGCGAGAGCGAACGCGAGCGCGATCAGCACCGGGGCCAGGATCAGGTTCACCAGCGGCCCGGCGAGGGTCATCACGGCCTGGGCGCCAGGCCGCGGCGGCGGGGACACGACCGCGAGCCCGCCGAGCGGCCAGAGGATCACCCGGTCGGCCGTCCCGCCCACCCACCGGCAGGCGAAGACGTGCCCGAACTCGTGGAGCAAGATGATCGCGAACCCGGTCAGGTACGCGGCGACGGGCCACGCGAGCGACGAGTACCCCGACGGGCCGTCGTGGAGCACGAACAACGCAGCGATGAACCAGGTGAAGTGAACGTGGACGTCCACTCCGGCGACCCGGAATAGGCGGAGCCCGCCGCCCGCCTCCGCGACGAAGGGCTCCAACATCACCGGGCCCGGTGCGGCCGGGGCCGCCGCCGGTTCGGGTTCCGGCACGGGCGGAACCGGCACGGACGAAGCCGGCGTGCCAGGTTCGGGACGCGGGGGCACGGGTAGCACGTGCGACTCCGTCAGGTTCGCTTGACGTCACTTCGTCGAGAGGTCCTTCAGCAGCGCGTCGTCGTCCCTGGGGACGGCCCACGTGGCGAGGTCGAACGCGCCCTTCCACGGCTCCTTCGTTGCGGGCAGCCGGAGCACCGCGGACCACCCGCCGCCCGGCTTCGGCACGAACCGCCACGCGGCACCGGCCGGCGCGTCGATCGCCTCCAGCACCACGGCCTTGTCGCCGTCCTGGGGCAGCACCACCCGGGCGCCGGCGGCCGGAACGGTCGGCTCGGCGGCCTTCAGGTCGAGCGTGCCCAGCTTCTCGCCGCTCGCCGACACCACCCGCGGCTCCTTCACCGACTGGCCCGCCAGCAGCCACGGGGTGACGTTCGCCGGCGTCTCGACCGCGAACTTCCGCACGAACCCAGTCGCCACCGACCCCCGCATCGGCACGGGCGTTTCGGCCACGGTCAGCGTGCCCTCGCCGGGCGTCTCGGAGAGCCGGTAGCGGAACGTCGGGCGGCCGTCCTTGTCGAGCGCGTACCCGTCGAACCGCACCGCCATCGGGCCGTCGTAGATGCGGGCCGGTTCGAGCGGCAGCGGGAGGCCGAACGCCGGGTTCGTCGCACGCGCCGCGAAGTCGGGCGGCTGGCTCGGGCTCGCGGTCAGCCCCCACGGGTGCCCGGCCGGGGCCGACCAGAACTTCGGCCCGAGGAGCTTCGCCGGCGCGCCGCCCCGGTTGTTCCACACCGGCGTGGCGTCAATGAAGTTCCCGGCCCACGAGTACGCGATCCGGCACTGGTCGGCCGAGAACGCGAGGTTCACCCCGCCGGGGTAGCCGACCGCGATCGCCTTGCTCCCGGCCTCGGTCATGAACGTCCGCAGTACCTCGGGCCGGTCCTTCACGAGAACGGTGAGCCCCTTCGGCGGCTCCATCCCCTCCGGCAGCGGCAGGCCCGGCCCGAGCGACAGGTACGTCCACATCGCCTCGGCCTGGCCCTTCGGGTCGCCGTTGAGCACGGTCGAGAGCGTGGACTTGCCGTCGACGAACGCCTGCGGCATGCGGGTGCCGGGGGCCATGCGGAGCGGCTGGTGCAGCCACCGCTCGTACCACTCGTACCGCACCCGCTGGTTGATGGTCGAGAGGTCCGGGCCGCGGGTGCCGGTGTTCGGAACGCCGCCGATGTCGTGGCACGAGATGCACCCGAGCCCGGCCTTGCCGACGATCTGCCGGCCGAGCGTGATCTTCTGCGCGGCGATCTCCGCCTTGCGGATCGTATCGTCGGTCGCGGTCCCTTCCAGTGCCGCGAGCGCCTCGGGCAGGAACCCGACGTTCTGCTCGCCGTACTGCGGCATGCGCAGGCCCATCCACGGCCGCGCCCGGCCGCTCGCCGTCAGCACCGACTTGAGCCACGACGTCCGCGTCTTGTGCCCGACGCCGGTGAGCGTCGGCGGCCGCACGTCGTCCACGTTCTCGACCTTCTCGAAGAACTTCGCCTCGGTGGCGAGGTCGACCGGGATGCCGCCCTCGCCGTCGCGGGTGTGGCAGTTGAGGCAGTTGAACCGCTTGATGGCGACGCGGGCCGAGTACGCGGGCGCGGCGGTGCCGGCCCCGGTCAGGCCACTCTTCAGGAACGTGGCGAGTGCGGCCGCATCGGAGGCGTCGAGCTTGTACACCGGCACCTTCGCGGCGTCCGGCTTCGGGGCGATGCACCCGGTCGCACCGGCGGCCTTGATCTTCTCCAGCGGGGCGAAGGCGTGCGGCGCGCCGGGCTTGTTGCCGGCGTCCATCGAGTGGCAGTTCACGCAGCCCTTTGTTTCGAACAGCCGCGAGCCGACGGCGGCCCACTGCTTGCCGGCCGGGACCTTGTCGAGGTCGAGCGGCTTGTCGAGGTCGACGCCCGCGGCGCCCGCGAGCACCTCGGCCGGCTTGAGCTTCGGGACCGGCGGCGCGTCGGCGGCGATCGCGTCGTCGGTGACGCGGCACAGGTAGCGCGCGACGTCGGCCGCTTCCTTGTCGGTCAGGTTCATGTGCGGCATGCGGCCGTGCGGGTTCGTCTTGAGCGGGTTCTGGAGGTACGCGGCGAGCGGCTCGAACCGGGTCTTGCTGCCGATCGCGCCGAGCGCGTACTTGGTGACCGGGCCGAACACCTGTTCCTCGGCCGCGAGCGGCTCGCGGTCGTCCTCGACGTTCTTGGCGGCCGGCTTCGGCTCCTGGTGGCACGCGGCGCACCCGGCGACGGTGTACAGCGCCTTGCCGCGGTCGAAGCTCTGCTTCACGTCGCCCGGCGGGTTGAGCGCGGCCTTTTGCGGCACGAGCGGGGTGCTCGCGGTCGCGAGGAGGTACTGCCCGACGGCGTACCGCTCGGCCTTGCCCTTCTCGTCGTCGGCGAACATCTTCGGCATGGTGGTGTGAGGACGCACCTTCGACGGGTCGGCGAGCCACGCGTCGAGCCACCCGGCGTACACCCGCTTGCCGAGGTCGGCGAGGTTCGGGCCGGTGCGGTCCGCGAGCGTCTTGGCCATCGCGTCGCCGGCCGCCGGGCGGTGGCACTTGATGCACGCGAGTTCCTCGAACTTGAACCGGCCCTGCTCTTCGGCGAACGCCTGCGAGAACTCCGGCGACCGCTCCTTGGCGACGTGGCCGAGGAACTGGTGCGGGAGCGGCTCCTTGACGAACCCCGGCCCGACCCAGAACAGTTCGGCCCGGCACGGCGCGCCGGTCGTGCCGAACGTCGCCTCGAACGGCTGCACCCCGCCGTCGAGTTGCAGCTCGTCGCCCTTCACCTCGGACGCTTCGGCCGCGCCCGTTGCGACGAGCACCTCCTTGCCCCCGAGCTTCACGCGGAGCGTGCCGTTCTGCACGTTCGCGGAGAACGTGTACTTCCCGGGGCGGGTGACGTTGACGTACCCCTTCCACGCGGCGGCCCGCACGCCGGCGAGCTTCGGGTGCGGGGTCTCGCCGGCCTTGAGGGCGAGCGCGACCGTCGGTTCGAGCCGCAGGACGGGTGGCGGCGGCGGCCCCTTGTGAGGCTCGGTGAACGCGGCGACGAGACCGGGCTTGAGGTCGGACGGCTCGACGGCGTGGGCGGCGGTCGCGAGGACGAGCACCGCGAGGCCGGCAACGGGGGAGTGGTATCGCATTGGCGTGCGGGGTGGGTTCGTGCGGAGGGCAGGTGGAACAAAGTGATTATCCCGACCGCGACGCCCCCGGCAAGCGGAAAGGGCGTGCGTGTGGATTTGGGCGAGCGGGGGACGTGAGTCCCCCGGTGCATGAGAATCGCGGTTCTACCGGGGGACTCACGTCCCCCGCTCGCCCAAACCTACAGGGACATCTCGCCGGGACGCGCATCACGCGCAAGACGCACTCATTCGCGACGAGCTGCAAGCCGCCACGGAGCGGGCAGCGGCAATTCTCCAGCGCCAACACGCCGGCGAGCCGGGAGCGTGAGCGACCGGAGTTCGTGGTAAACGAGCGAGTGTCGGGCTCCAACAGGCGTCGCGACGGACGGGTGTTCAGCCCGACCCGGGATCTTCGTTTTCATTCAAGTCGGTTGGCCATGAGAGCGGTTCGGCGTGCCTCGCGGCGCGACAACAACCGCACCTGCGTCCCGGACCTACCCCCGCGCCTTGGTCTCCACGACGAACGCCCGGAGCTCGGCCAATTTGCTGCCCCGGAAGCGCCACACGTCGCAGTACGAGTAGTGCGTGGCCGTTCCGCCCGCGTCCCTCGTGGTCACCCCGCCGACGGCGGTGACGTAGTCGCCCTCCGCGATCATGTGGTCGACCGTCAACTTTGGCGGCCCTTGACGGTACGACACGGCCATCCATTGGCGGACGGCCTCTTTCCCCCGAAGGGTCTGGTCCCCGACGAACACCCAGAGCGTGTCGTCCGTGCAGAACGACAGAAACCCCTCGTAGTCGCCGCGCGTAACGGCCGCATTCGCGGCTTCGAGCACCGCCTTGTTACTCTCCGTCATCTCTGCGGCTCCTGTAGTTGAACGGACGCCGAGTCGCAGGCGGTCCATTGCACCAGGTGACTACCGCGGCTCGGGACTCTCCGCCGCCGAACTTGTAATCAGGCAACTCCGCCTTTGCGGGCTGCCCAGCACGGTTGGACGTCCGCCAGGGTAACTCGCAATGTGCGGAGTGACAAGCAGGTTCGCGGTTCTGGCGGCGTCCGTTCCCCCGTGTTAGGCAGACCAGCTCGGTCTGCCCAACACGGTCTGCCCAACACGGGGGACGCTCGGAGCCGGGCCGGTGGGCTGGTGACGCCCCGCCCGCCGCGGATCAGGGCACGGCTGGCGATCATGGTCGCCTCGACGCCGGCGTGGCCGACCAGTGCTTGGGCGGTGCGGGTCGCGGTGCGGTGCCGGGCGGTCGGGTGGCCGCTTGTCCGGCGGGTCAACGGGCGCTCTCCGGTGCGGGTGAGAGGGAGACGCGACCCGAGCGCCGCGTGACCGGGAACAGGTCGGAAGTGCGCGTCGGGCGTGCCCCAAAGCGGCGGCCCCGTCGCTGACGGTCCGGGTTCGCCATACAACACCCGGATGCCTGTGACCCCCGACGAACACTGGTCCGCCCGGTGCCGCGACGCACTGACCGCCTACTCCGAGCCGCTGCTGCGCGCCGTCGCCGCGAGGCTCGTCAAGCCGCGGGTGAACCAGCCGGCCGACGAGCTCATCGAGAAGTCGGTGGGCGTGTTCGCCAACCCGCCGGTCATCGACCGCCGGCTCCGCGACCTGCCCGAGCCGGCCCGCAAGCTGTTCGCGCTCGTCGGCCTGAGCCGGCAGCACCGGTGGAAGGTCGGGCACCTCATCACGCTGCTCTCGGCGGTCGGGCACCACGAGGGGTTCGCCCCGGTCGCCGACGCGCTCGGGGCCGGGCTCCTGTTCCCCGAACTGCCGCCCGGCCACCCGCCGCTCGCCGACTTCGCCGCGTGGCTCGCCACGGGCGGGGGGATGTCGGCGGAGGTGTTCGCGCACCCGGCCGTGTCGTCGCGGGCACGGGCCGAGGACCTCGGGCTGCCGGACCTGGGCGACGCGGCCCACGAGCCCCCGGGCCAGGTGCGCACCGCCGACGGGCTCGACTGGGTGCTGCGGCTCGCAGCCGTGTGGCAGCAGGTGCTCGCCGGCCCGGTCCGGTTCACGCAGGCGAACACGCTGTTCAAGAAGGACCTGACCCGGCTCCAGGCCGACGAGATGCTCGCGGCCCCGAGCGCCGACGTGCCGGTCCACGTCGCCGACGCGGGCGTCCTCTCACTGCTGTGGGCGGTCGCCGCCGGGCTGCTGGCCGACGACGCCGGCGAGCTGAAGGCGGTCGCGTTCCCCGCGACCTGGGACGGCACGCTCGCCGCCACGCTCGCGGACCTGTTCCCGGCCCTGCTCCGCGTCGAGGCGTGGGACCCGCTCGCCGGGTACACGGTGTACGACGCCGCGCTGTCGCCCGCCCCGACCGCCGGGCTCCTCACCCTGCTGCTGCTGGCGAAGCGGGCGCAGGTCGCCCCCGACGCGCCGTGGGTGCCGGGGGCCGCGATCGCCGAGTGGCTGTGGACGAACCACCCGTCGTGGGCCGCGCTGATCCCGCCCGACTCCGCGAAGGACAAGGGGGCCGCGTGGGTCCACGCCTACCTCGTCGGCGTCGCGTTCCCGCTGCAACTCGTCGAGTTCGCCGGCGACCTGTTCCGGCTGTCGCCGCTGGGCCGGCACCTGCTCACCGGCGACAGGGAGCCGCCGGCCCCGCCGGCGTTCCAGCAGACGCTCCTGGTGCAGCCCAACGCCGAGATCCTCGCGTACCGCCAGGGGCTCACGCCGGCGCTCGTCGGCACGCTGTCGCGGATCGCGAAGTGGAACGGCCTCGGCCCGGCCTGCACCCTCGAACTCACCCCGGAGCAGACGTACCGCGGGCTCGAATCGGGGATGACGCTCCCGATGATCGTCCAGGCGCTGACGCGGCACTCCAGCCGCCCGGTGCCGGCCGCGGTCGCCGACCTGCTCCACCGGTGGGCCAGCAAGCGGGAGCGGATCACCGTGTTCGCGTCGGCCGTGCTGGTCGAGTTCACCACGCCGGCCGAACTCGACGCGGCCGTGAACCGCGGGATCGTCGCCATCCGCCTGACGGACCGCATCGGCATCACCGCCGACGGGACCGAGCCGGCGCTGGCGCAACTGCGGCTCATCGCCAACCGCGACTACGAGTCGAAGCCGCAGCGGTGCGTGACGGTCGCCGACGACGGGGTCACGCTGACCGTGGACGCGGCCATCGCCGACCTGCTGCTCGACGTCGAGTTGGGCCGGTTCGCGGTGCCGCTGCCGGTCGAGCCGAACGCCCCGCGGCGGTTCCGGCTCGTCCCGGAGTTGCTCCGGAAGACGGCGCAGAACAACCCCCTGGCGGACATCGACGGGTGGTTCATCGACCGCACCGGGCACCCGCTGTCGTCGGCCGGCCGGCTGTTCCTGCTCGGGCCGCAGGTGCCGCCCCCGACGGCCGAGCGGCTGTTAGTGGTGCGGTTCCCCTCGACGGACGTGGCCGACGGCGTGATGCAGTGGCCCGAGACGCGGCCGCTGGTCGCCGAGCGCCTCGGGCCGACGACCGTGGTGGTGGACGAGGAGAACCTCGCCGCGCTGCAAACGGTGCTGGCCGGGATCGGCGTGACCCTGCCGGGGTGAGCCCCGCCTTTCGAGCCACGGGGCTTGTCCCCGTGGTGCCTGGACGCGCAGAAGACCACGGGGATAAACCCCGCGGCTCGAAAGAAATCAGAGATACGCTCGTGCCCCACGGTGCGGCTCGCCGCGAAGCGCGGCTCGACGCACCCTACCGCCCGCGCCGCACCACACGCCATCACCCCTGCGAGCGGCGGACGGCGTTGATCGTCTCGTCGAGCTTCGAGAGGAACCGCGAGCGGTCCCGGGGCGTCATCGGGGCCGGGCCGCCGGTCGCGGTGCCGGACTGCCGCAGGTCCTCGAGCAGGTCGCGGACCGCCAGGGCCTCGCCGACCGACGCGGCGTCGAACAGCCGCCCCTTCGCGTCGAGCGCCACGCCCCCGGTTGCGACGACCCGCGCCGCGAGCGGCACGTCGGCGGTGATCGTGATGTCCCCCGGCCCGGCGACGCCGGCGATCCAGTCGTCGGCCGCGCCGAACCCGGGCCGCACGACCAACTCGACGAGCGGGCTGGTCGGCACCCGCTGGTGCGCGTTCGCGACCACGACCACCTTCAGGCCGTACCGTGCCGCGACCCGGTAGACCTCGTCCTTGACCGGGCACGCGTCGGCGTCGATGTAGATCACGAGCATGGGAGCCCCGGGGGCGGACAACGTCGGTGTCTTTCAGGGTGGGCGACTCAC
>NZ_JBHYGG010000133.1:0-8818 GCF_051859125.1 Gemmata sp. | reverse complement strand
CCCGCCACGCGGCGGGTGCGCACCGGCACCGAGCTTATCGTGAAGAACATCTAATTGGTAAGGAAAGGGTGGCAAACGGTAACGAATCGCGCTAACCACCACGTGTCCCGTCAAGGGGAGCGACACGCACATGGCCAATCTTGGGAAAAAAGGCGACACCTTCTGCGTCCGGTTCCGGCTCCGCGGTAAGGAGTTCAAGAAGTCTCTGAAAACGAGGGACGAGTCCGCCGCCAAAGCCGCACTCCACCTGGTCGAACTTACCCTCCACCGCCTCCACACCGGGCAGGCCCGCGTCCCGGACCGGATCGACCCCGGCGACTTCGTCGTCAGCGGCGGCACCCTCACCGAACCCGTCGAGGTGCCCGCCGTGGCCGGGCCGGCACCGGTGCTCCCGTCCACGCGGGCGCTGACCGAGGAGTACACGACTTCGCTGAAGGCCCTCGTCGCCCCCTCGTACCACGCCAGCCAGGCCATGCACCTGAGGCACCTCCTGAGGCACCTCGGGGGCCGCGGGGACGAGCCGTGCGACGCGTTCACGGTCCGGGACCTGGACGGGTTCGTCCAGGCCCGGCTGGCGACGCGGCACCCGAACACCGCGGAGCGGGAGCGGATCACCCTGCTCCAGTTCTACAAGTGGGCGGTCCGGCACGAGTACCTCGCGGCCTCCCCGGCCGCCGGGCTCGCCCCGATCAAGGGCGGCGAGGACCGGCCCCCGTTCCGCACCGCCGCGGAGATCGAGCGGGTCATCGCGCGGGGCGGGCTGACCGACGAGGAGCGGCTCGACCTGTGGGACACCCTGTACCTGGGCCCGCCCGAGATCGCCGGGCTGCTCACCGTGGTGCGGGCGAACGCGGCCGCCGACCACGCCTTCTTGCTGTACGCCATCCCGGCGTACACGGGGATGCGGCGGGGCGAGGTGCTCCGGTTGCGGTGGGTCGACGTCGACCTGGACGAGGGGTACGTGTCGGCCCGCAGCCGCAAGCAGTCCCGGCGGAAGCGGGAAACGGTCCGCCGCATCGTCCTGCACCCCGAGTTGAAGGCCGAGTTGCTCGCGTGGCGGGAGACGCGGCCGCGGGGACAGTTCGTCGTGTGCGAGCCGGACGGGACCGGGCCGATCAACAACGACCGGGCGAACCGGGTGTTCTGGCAGCCGATGCGGGGCACCCCGTGGTGCCTGGACAACGGCCGGGATTTGTTCAAGCTCGGGTTCCACACGTACCGGCACAGCTTCGCGTCGAACCTGGCCGCGGCCGGGGTCGACCAGCGGGTGATCGACGAGTTCATGGGCCACACGACCGAGGCCATGCGGAAGCGGTACCGGCACCTGTTCCCGAGGGCGAAGTCGTCGGCCATCGAGAGCTTCTCGCTGGCCGCGCCGCCGGTGGTGCCGCGTGACCGGGCGAACCCGAGTTGAGACCGTCTTGGTGCGGAAGCGGTCGGCCGCCAACCTCAATGACGGTTGCGGGGCCGCAACCGTCATTGAGGTTGGCATGCAAACCCTTGACCGGTGGCGTATACTGTCCCCACGCGACGGGACTGCGTGTCGTCGGTACGGCAGGCAGCATGACCGACCCTGACCGGCGGTCGTCCCCGAGATGTTCTGGCACTCAGGCACTCAGACTCGGAGCCACTGTCCCTGCCCACCTAATCTGCCGCTCCCGCACCCGGACCGCGCAAGCGATTCCCGGATCGGGTAGTGAGGCTTGCGGGTGGATCGACCCGGGGGGCGACCGAGCCACTTAGCCATCTCGCCACGTTTCAATCGCATCCGGTCAGCAGCGGGACGGCCCGCAGGTTCTCTGGACACGTGCCCCCGGCACGGTGTCCCGGGTGCGATGTCTGCCACACACCAGAATCTGCGCGCGGTCCTGCTCTCCGTCATCCCAACACGGAGCGGCTCATCTGCTGGTGCCCTCGCGGCACCCAGACGATGAAATCGCTGACAGGGCTATGGACCACACACCACTTCACCGGGCCGCGGCGCGGTCCCACCCTCCGCCCAGCCCCGCCGGCGATCCGCCGCCGTGGGCCGAGGCGCTCCTCGCCCGCGTCGAGCACCAGGAGCACCTCCTGGTTCAGCTCCTCGACGCGCTCCGCGCCAAGCGCAAGCCCCACCTGACCGTGGCCGAGGCCGCCGACGCCGTCGGCCGGTCGGCGTACACGGTGCGGCGGTGGATCGCCGAGGGCCGCATCACGGCCATCCGCGTCGAAGGGGACGGCCCGCGGGGCCGTCTCCTGATCGCGCGCGAGCAACTCGATCGCCTCATCTCCCGGGGGATGGGCGGCGACATCGCACCGACCGACCTGGGCGAGCCCGCCTGAGGTGACCACGCGCCCCGTGGGCTACTCCGCGGGTGCGACCCCGATACCCACACCGACGGCGGGATCACCGATGCCGCCGTCCACGACCCCCACACCCAACATTACGACCGAGACACCCATGACGATCCAGTTCCACGAAGACACCGGCAACCGCGGCATCGAATGGTGCGACGAGACGCGCAACCCTACCGGCGGGTGCCTGCACGGCTGCCGGTGGGTGATGCCCGACGGCACGATCGCCAACTGCTACGCCGGCGACCTGGCCGAGCACGGGGTCGCTGCGGCGGCGTACCCGAACGGGTTCCGGCACCACTACTGGCGGCCGCACGAGCTCCGGCAACTCGGCGCGGAGGCGGTGCCCCGGCTGATCTTCAGCGGCTCCATGTCCGACATGTTCGCCCCGGCCGTGCCGGCCGAGCAGGTCCACGCGATCCTCGACGCCCTGCGCGGCGCGCGGCACCACGCGTACCACACCTTGACGAAGGCCGCGCCCCAGCTCCTGAAGTACACCGACCGGATGCCCCCGAACCTCTGGGTCGGCGTCTCCTCCCCGCCCGACTGGTTCATGGGCCGGCGGCTCACCCGGACGCAGCAGGAGGCCATGCTCCGCACCAGCATGAAGGTGCTCGCCGAGGTCCGGCGGCGGACCGGCAACCTCGTGTGGATGTCGGCCGAGCCGCTGTCGTGGGACCTCGCTGCGGTCATCGGCTCCGAGCACCCGCTCGACTGGGCGGTGATCGGGGCGGCGAGCAACGGGCGGCGGACGCACCAGCCGGACCCGGCGCACGTCGAGAACCTGCTCCGGGTCCTCGACGGCACCGGGACGCCGGTGTTCTTCAAAGGCAATCTGGGCCCCACGTTCGCGTCCCACGATTTTGGCGAGGAGAACCGGAACCGCTGGCGCGAGGACTTCCCGATGCGGTACCGGGACGGCCGGGAGATCCCGGCCGTCGCCGAGGGCAGCGGCGGTGCGTCGAGCGCGGGTGGACGCGGATCAGCCTCCCGCTCCTGTGACCGCGGGGGCGCACCCTAACTCGCCCCCGGTTGGGGTGCGCCCAGAGCACGTGGGGCGGTTCGTTGCTCCGCCCGCAATTGTCCGGGGTTCCAGAGATGATGCGCTCGCCCCTAGTCCACGCCCGGATTGTTCCGGGCGTGGTTCTCCCGATCTTCTGGCGACGTAGCCCGAGTTGCGTCGTGATCCTTGACCCCGGGACCGAGATGGACACGTCTGCCGCGAGTGTGTGGAGCGGTTGCCCCCTGCCGGGAATGGTACTGGGCATGGTGTGGCCGGAACCGGCCAATGCGACCGACGTGTTTGCTGCGTCGTCCGCCGGCGGAATGGTTCTCGTCCCCGGGGTGAGGCTGGACGAGTTCTTGCGTGCCCACCAGAACGCGATCTTCGCCGTGGACCTCGAACGCCCCCACGGGTTCGACGTGACCAACAGCGCGATCAACCGCATGGTGACCGAGAACCGGCTCTACGACGTCGGGCTGCTGGCGGAACTGACGCACCTGGCCGCGCCCGGCGTCGCTACGTCGCTTCCCAAGCGGCCCGTAGGCGAGCACTGGGCGAGCTACAGCAAGGATCTCCGTGACGCCGCGGTCCGACTGATCCGATTCGCCGAGGCCGCCGTCGGGCGTGCCGACGCCCACTCCGGTCACGGTGCGGAGCGGTTCGGGCTTTTCGGCATCGGCCTGGACGTCCGCGGCGCGGTCGCCGCCTCGCGTGGCGCTCCGGGTGTGCGGTTGACCGGCCCGAACCGCGACCGGGTGTTGGCCGCCCTCGCCGAGCGAGAAGAGGTCGCTCGGTCCGCGATCCGCGTGAGTCCTGCGGCGCGAACGCTGGCGAACACGCGGGGTGGAGCGGCGTTCCTCGGCACGGGGCTGTTGGGCGAGGACGTCGTGGCGAACGAGCGGTTCGCGGCCGCGATCCTGGCCGACGTGCGGATGCGGGGCCTGGTGCCGGTGCCGTACCCGGCGGACCTCTCGCACGCTTGCTCGTGGGACCTCCTCGCCCCGCACAGCAAGGTCGCCGCCGCGGCGGCGGAGCTGAGGGCCATCCACGACGCTCGAAGGGCGTTGGGTGACGGTGAAGTCCTTCACCCCCGCATCGGGGTGTTCCCTGAGTTGCGAGCACTGACCCCGGACGTCGGCTACCTGCGGCGGGTCGTCGGCAAGAAGATCTTCACCCCGCCGGGGAACGAGACCACGTTCCTGATCGTTTCGCTTCGCGAACTCGCACTCCGATCCCTGGCCGTGTGCCTGGAGGACACGCACGACGACTCGACCCTGGCAGGGCGGCTCCGGGACCGGACGAACGCCCCCCTCGTCATGGAACTCGCCCGGGCGGTCAGCGGGCTCGACCGGAACGAGTTCATCGGGGCCGCGGCGAGCGAGAACGGGCGGGCCTGGAGCGCCATCGCCGCAACGGTCGCCCGGTACGTCCCGCTCGGGATCAGCGACCAGACCCTGGAGGCGTGGCTCACCGGGTACGAGACCGGCTTCACGCCGTCCGCGCGTCAGGTTGCTGCTGCGCGGCGCACCCTGTTCGCGTTGATTCCCGGGCTCGCGGGGTACTGCGAGTCGAACGTCGCGGGACTCATCGCCGGCAACCTTGGCGTGCCGCCCGAGGAGGTCACCCGCGTGTTGGGCGCGAGCACCGCCGCGCTCGGCACGGGCGAAAGCGAGTCCGACACCTTGGGAACGCTCGACGTGCTCCGCACCAGTCGCAAGGGCTCACACGAGGTCCGCGACCAGTTGGTCGCGCTTCTCGGCTCGGACCGGGCCTTCATTACGAACCCCATGGCGTGCTGCCCGGTGAAGAGTCCGGCCGCCCTCGTGGACGCCCTGCTCGCTACCACCTACTCGTCACCCACGGGTCGGATCTACGCCGACGCTCTTCCGCTTCAGGTCGTGGGCCGCGACCACGTCGAACTCGCCGACGGAGTTCGCAAGGCGGTGTACCACGCACTCGTCGCGGGCGGGTTCCCGGTCGCGGCCTTCGACGACGGGGAGTTCGTCGCGGTGGTACCGGCCGGAGGCAACACTGCCGACGTCGAGCGGGCAGCCGTGGATCGGGTACGCCAGGCCCTTGCGGGGTGGGCCGACCTGGTGGCCGAGGCGGTCGAGGCGCGAACGTCGCTCGTGTGGTGAAGCCAGGTACGGCCGGGCACCAGGATACCGGCTCCGTCGCGTGGTATTGCATGTTGTTGCGGGTCGTGTACGATGACTCTCGACAGGCGGGACTCTCGGTAACCCGTCCTGTCCCCGGCCGCTCGGCCGGGTCAAACTACCGACGGCTGCCGCGTGCTGACTAAGGGCGCGGCCTTCCTGGGCGGGTTCTTGACCCGCACGCCGTCGTCATTTCATCGATCCTGATCGTACCTGACGCACTCGCGTCGCCTCCCTCCCAATAGGCCGTCACCCACACTCGCGACCAGCCGGGTTCTTGCCCGTCCCGCCGCCGTTGCGCGCCGTGACGGGCCCGACTCAGGAGTCGCAGTCATGCGCACCCGGCGGTCCCCCTCCCAGCCCCCGACCTCTCCCGTCACGCCCGGCGTCAGTCCTACGGTGGCGGACCTCACGGCCGCACTCGGTCCGGTCCTCGACCGTCTCGAAGTGATCGTCGCTCGCCTCGATCGCGCCGGCCCGGCTCACGGCACGCACCTCACCGTGACCGAGCTCGCGCGGAACGTGGGGCGGAGCGAGTACCGGGTCCGCGCCTGGATCAAGGAGGGCCGGATCGCGGCGACCAAGGTCGCGGGCATCCCCCGGTCGCGGTGGCTGATCGCGCGCAGTGAGCTGCACCGGCTCCTCGGCAGCGGCGCAACGGCCAAGTGACCCCTCATCACTCTCGCGTACCTGGAGTCCACGTATGTCTCGGAGCCATCAGTCCACGCCGAAGACGCAACAACCCAGTAACCCGACGACCGTTCCCGTCGTCGGTTTGGTCGCGGTCCAGGGCCTTGAAGCGGTCGCGTCGGCCGCCCCCGGGGCGGAACCGCCGCGCGAGGAACTCGTCCCGGAACTCCGCGCGGGCCGCCAGCCCTACCCCCTCGTCGTGGCCGGGACCACGGTCATCTTCGGCACCGCGCTGCTGGCCGCGGCCAAGGCGATCGGCGCGAAGAGCATCGTGGTCGAGACGGTCGCGGAGTTTGCGAAGACGCCCCCCGGCGACTTGTTGTTCCGGGCGGCGGGCCTCTACCTCCGCGCCGCCGAAACCCGTACCGAGCCCGAGACCTTCCGGCGGCGGCTCCTCGTCGCGGGGCTGTACCAGGCCTGCACCGGCCACCGGCAACGGAAGAAGCCAGCCCAGGCCGGCCGCGGCAAGGGGGCGGAGTTGCGGGCGAAGCGGTCACAGCTCGTTTTTGAGGTGTTCGGCCGGCGGCCGCGGTCCCTCGAGCGCGACCTCGTGCTGATCCACCTCCCGCCGGCTGTCCCGGACGCGGTCCGCCTCCGTCGGCTGCCCGAGCGGGACATCGAGGCCGTCGCCAACCTCACGCTGGAGGAGCAACTGCGGCTCGTCGGACTGCTCGCCCGCGGCACTCCGTTCGCCGAGGCCAGGGACGAGATCCTCGGGCCGACCGACGGCCGGCACAAGTCCCCTCGTGGGGTCCGCCAGGCCATCAGCAAGTCGATCCAGTCGGTGGCCCGTGAGGCCCGTGGGCGTGAGGACACGATCGCACTTCGCGCGGACGAGTACCCGGACGCGCGGTACGTCCACGGGTTGCTCGAGCGCTGGCTGGCGGTGCCGCCCCCGGTCGAGTCCATCGACGACTTGGTCCGGGGGGTCGTCGACGACGTGCGTGGCCGGGCCGACCAACGTGGGGCCGGCTCTGCCGCCACCCGCGGCGGCCGCGGCGCGGCGGGAGGGACGCCGTGACCCACTCCCCGCGTATCCGGCCGGTCAGGGCCACGCACACCGGCCAGTTCGTCGACTTCGCCCCGGTCCCCGAGGGCGGTGTCCTCGGCGCGCTCCGGGTCGGGCGCGTCGAGGCCGGCGGCGTGAACGGCACCGAGTTCGCGCTGGTCAACCGGGCCCTCTTCGCCGCGGTCTTCACCCCGACCGGCAAGATCAAGGTGCGGGTGTGGTCGGGGCTGGAGCCCGTCTGCCGGGGCCTCCTCGCGTCCAATGGCGTGCCCGTCGTCGACAATCCCCGGCCCGCTCGTGTCGAGCCCGACGCCGCACCGGAACCCGAGCCCGACGCCGCACCCGACGCGAGGGTCACCGACCCGGCGGTCGTGCGGTTCCTCCGCGACCGCGAGCGGGGGCTCGTGCGGTACGGCCCGGGCGTCGAGCCACTGTTGCTCGCGACCCACGTGTGCATGGCGTTCTCCGACGCGAAGATCGTCATCATCCGACGGCGGGAGGACGCTCGTGCGCTCGCGCACCTTCTCGCCCGGCACGGCATCACCGCTGAGACCACGGGCGGCGGGTTCGTCCCGCATGTTCGCCAGCGCGTGGTGGTCACCCTGCTCGGGCAGATGGGGCTCGTCGAGCTCGACGGGGCCGACGTCGTGCTCGTCGTGGACGCGCTCCACGCGACCTGGACCGACCCGCTCACGGCCGCGCCGCTCACCGACCCGAACGACCCGACGGTGCCGCCGGTGCGGACCGCGGTCGGGCTGCTGGAGCGCCTCGTCAACGTCGCCACCGCGAAGGTGTTCGGGTTCCTCCCGATCGACTACCCGCGCTCGCCCTTCGATATTGCCCGGTCCTGGCAGCTTTACGGCCCGGGCGAGCTGCTCATCCCGACCGTCGGGTCGATCGAGCGGCCGGTGCAGGTCGCGTTCCTGAACACGCACGTCGACAACTCGGTGAAGAACACGATCCCGTACATCGGCAACAAGATCCGGATGAACCCGGCGCGGAACCGGCGGCTCGCACGGGTCGCCCGTGCGCTCCAGATCGGCGACCACGAGGAACTCGTCCGACTCGTTCCGACCCTGGCCGCGATGCCGCACGTCGGGGTGCCGCAGCACGTGCTGCTCTTCGCCGAGTCGCTCAAGCAGGCCACGGCGCTCGCAATGTACCTGCCCGACTGGCCCGTCGTCTCCGGCCTCGGCGACGACACGTGCAGCCTGAAGAACGGCGCGACCGTCGCCACCCGCGGGGTCATCGCTACCGCCCTCGGCATCGAGGCCCTGAGCGGCATCGAGTACGGCGTCGTGGTCCGGGCCGACGCCGGGAACGGTCTCGTTCCGCTCCCGAAGAACTGGAGGGTGACGACGGACGTCGACGCCGGACCGATGCTCCTCATCGACGTCCGCGACACCGGGCACCCGCTCGCCGCACTCTGGTCGCGACAGCGGGTGCGGGGCTACCGGGCCTCGGGCTGGGAGTTCGTCGGCGAGGACGCCAACGTGGGCGCGTGGCTCCGGTTCCGCGAGACGGTCCTGAAGCGGAGGGGGTCTACGTGAGCATCACCAACTGGAAGATGTTGAACGGCCGGTGGCGGCGGCCGAAGCCGTCGCCACGGTGGCGGGCCCGGCGCAC
>NZ_JBHYGG010000132.1:0-8871 GCF_051859125.1 Gemmata sp. | reverse complement strand
GAGCGCCAGCGAGGGGGTAAGCGTCACCCCCTCGCTGGCGCTCAGGGTTCGCCCGGGATCAGGGGCCGCCGATCTCCTCTCCTGTCTTCCAATCTGTGTCCATCTGTGTAATCTGCGGATAACTCTGCCTTTCTCTTCTCCGGGACACCTCATGCGCCTTCTCCTCCCCGCCGTGCTCCTCGCGGCGAGCGTCGGCGTCGCCGTCGCGCAGCCCGCCAGGCCCCTCGTGAGCGGCGACCCGGCCCGCGTCGAGCGCGTCCGCAACGCGAAGCTCCCGAAGGTCGAGAAGCCGATCGTGTTCGGCACGCCCGAGGCCGACGCGGTCGTGTCGGCGCTGGAGGTGTTCCCCGAAGACAACCCGTGGAACCTCGTCGTCGCCGACTGGCCGGTCCACCCGAAGTCGAAGGCGATCGTCGAGAGCATCGGGGCCGCGAAGCCGCTGCGCTACAACCCGGACATGGGGTTCATCCTCGTGCCGCCCGACCAGAAGAAGGTCGAGGTGAAGCTGTTCGAGTACCCGGACGAGTCCGACAAGGGGCCGTTCCCGGTGCCGGACAACGTGCCCATCGAGGGCTGGCCGGCGCACTACGCACGCGACCCGAAGTACAAGGGCATCACGCTCGACGACGTGCAGCGCGACAAGCTGAAGGAGGACGGCGACCGGCACGCGAGCGTGCTCGACCCGGCGGGCGGCGTGCTGTACGAGTTCTACCGGCTGCGGAGGAAGGACACGGGGTGGGAGGCGTCGTGTGCGGCGGTGTTCGACCTGAAGTCGAACAAGCTGCGGCCCGACGGCTGGACCTCGACCGACGCCGCCGGCCTGCCGATCTTCCCGGCGACGATCCGCTACGACGAGATCCAGCGCGGCATGGTCGAGCACGCGATGCGGTTCACGGCGAAGCGGTCGCGGAAGGCCTACGTGTACCCGGCGACGCACTTCGCGAGCCGCCTCACCGACGAGGCGCTCCCGCGAATGGGCGAGCGGTTCCGACTGAAGGCGAGCGTTGATGTGTCGAAGTTCTCGCAAGAAGCGCAGGCGATCCTGAAGGGGCTGAAGAAGTACGGGATGTACGTCGCGGACAACGGCATCGACTGGGCGCTGTCCTGCACGCCCGACGAGCGCATCCCGGTCTTGCACGACGAACTCCGCAAGCTCAAGGGCGCGGACTTCGAGGTGGTCGTCGCTCCCGAGGGCTACAAGCCGCCGAAGTGAAGCGGATCGCCCGTCGTCGCTCATTCGGTCGCCACGCGGAGGGTTCTCATGCGAGCGATGAGTTTGACCATCTGCGGCTTCGTCACCGCAGCGTGCACCGCCGGGTGCGGCGAACCGCAGAAGTATCAAAGGGGAAAGGACACCGTCGAGAGTTTCGGCGACGGCAACTGGTCGATTCTCAAGACCGGGGGCAGTGACGACGGTTCGCGGAAACTTCACCTGTACTGCCGCGAAACGGTAGAGCCCGTGGTCCGCAACGTTGCGAACTGGCGTCAGGCGGGCGATTGGGTGTACGCGGTCGGCGAGGACGGCGCGTTCATCGCGGTGAACTTCCGCACCAGTTACGTCATCAAGTGCCCGTCACCCGATGCGGCACCGGAAGAGCACCGCTCCGCACTCCGTGCGCTCCGGCGGAAGTGACTCGGAAGCAGCGACAGAGCGCGGCCACGGGGTTAGTGTGATGTCGAGGCACACCCCCTCACCCGCGACTCGCAGAGCCTCGTCGCGACCTCTCCCCCGAGACCGGGGGCGAGGTGGGGCGATTCGGTCCCACGACACGCTTTGAGTACGGCAACGACGGCCAAGTGATGCGGGTACTCATCGCCGGCACACCAGTGGGTCAAACACCCGGTATTCCGTGATACGGCGTATGGTTTGGTTGGTGGTGAGCAGATTGTGTGCGTTGCTGACGTGTTGAGCAGAAGTGTGAAAAGATTCCGCACGGCCGACCGACTGCCTCTCCCCTCAGCCGGCCGACCGTGCGGTATCAGGCTCTCGCCGACCTAAGCTAAAGCAGCATGCGTGCCAAATCTGCCACGACATCTCGCCGCGAGTGCCGAAACCCTTTGCGGAACGGCAATTAACGACCATTTCTTCTCCGCTCGCTCTGTTCAGAATTCCTCCGGGCACCGCCTCGGTGCCCACACCCTGTGCATCTGTGGCCACCGGGTGCAACAACAGCGCGCACCGATGGCATTTTCCGCGTGAAGCGTTGACCACTTCCACCCCGGCGACGCACAATCAGCACGTCCCCATTCCCCGTGAGGCGAAGTTCCGATGCCCGCGACAATCGACGACACCTACGCCGAAGCGTTCCGGAGCATTTACGCCTCGGTCCTCATCACCGCACGCGACCCGTACTGGCTCGAGCGGGCGGTCGCGGCGTGCACCGGCAACGCGAGCAGCGCCATCATGTGCGACTGCGAGGCCGGGCTCGACCGCACCGTGCCGCCGATCGAAACTCCCGACGGCCGGCCCGGCGCGATCGTGCAGTTCCACGTCCCGCGGTTCCACAAGGACCGCGAGCAGCGCCTCGAGCGGTCGGTACTGGTCCGCGTGTGCCAGAACGTACTGACGTGCCCGACGACCGCGGCATTCAACGTCCTCCCAGCCGAGGAGAGGTGGTTCCCGCTCGGCCGCAAGGTGGCGTACTTCGGCGACGGGCACCAGTACAAGGCCGAGCGGTTCGGGCGGCGGTGCCGGGTGGTGCCGATCCTGAGCGGCGAGTTCGTGATCGAGCGGCGGTGCGGGTGGGCCGACGGGCTGATGGGCGGCAACCTGTGGTTCTTCGGCGCGACGGCCGACGCCGCCCTCGACGCGGCCACCCGAGCCGCCGCGGCCGCGGCGCAGACGCCGGGGGTGATCCTGCCGTTCCCCGGCGGCGTGGCGTCGAGCGGGAGCAAGGCCGGGAGCAAGTACAAGTTCGCGGTCGCGAGCACGTATGCGGAGTTCTGCCCGACGCTCCGGGGCAAGGACGGCGTAACGACCCGCCTCCCGGAAGGCGTGGCGAGCGTGCAGGAGATCATCATCAACGGGGCGGACCTGCCGACGCTGATCGCCGCGACGCAGTCCGCGATCGCCGCGAGCCGCGACACGCCCGACCTGCTGACCATCTCGGCCGGCAACTACAACGGCCGCCTCGGCAAGAGCTTCGTCTACCTCCACCCCGACAAGCAGCCGAAGTGAATGAGACGCGGTGCCGGAATGGGGCCGGGTGGTGGGGGTGCCGGAATGGGGCCGGGTGGTGGGGGTGCCGGGCTGGTGGCACGGGCCTCTGGCCTGTGCAGGCGAACACAGGCCAGAGGCCCGTGCCACCAGAACCAAGGGCAACACCTCTCCCCTACCGCCGCCACCGCTTCGCTACCCTGGGGCGGAAGCACTGGGTCGCTCCCGACGCCCACCCGCCCCCTGCCGCGGCGGCGTCCATATTCTAACTGCGGTGCGTGTTCCTTGCCTTTGACGCCGGAGTTGCCATGCGAATCGGACGTCTGGGAGCGGTCGTGGTGGCGGTTCTCGTGGCCGGCGCGCAGCCGCCCAAGAAGGCGGCCGGGCCGCTCGACGGGCGGAAGGAGGCCGAGCGGGCGAAGACCCTGAAGGACGCCGGCGGGACTGAGGAGTCCGAGAGGGCCGTCGAGATGGGTCTGGTGTGGCTGGCGAAGCAGCAGAAGCAGGACGGCGGGTGGGAGTTCGACGCCGGGAGCAAGGACGAGCGGGTCGCCGCGACGGGCCTGGCGCTGCTCGCGTTCCTCGGGGCCGGCGAGACGCACACCGACAAGTGCAAGTACCAGAAGACCGTGGCGGCCGGCGTCGCGTTCCTGGTCAAGGCCGCGCCGGGCGGCGGTGGGATCGGGAAGCCGCTGTCCAAGAACGCCTACGCCCACGGGATCGGCACGCTCGCACTGGTCGAGGCGTACCTGATGACCAGGGACAAGGCGCTCCTCGCCCCGGCCCAGGGCGCGCTGAACCACGTCATCGCGGGCCAGGCCGCCAACGGCAGTTGGGGGTACACCCCGGGCGCGGCCGGCGACACGTCGATCACCGGCTGGCAAGTGCAGGCGCTTCACGCCGCCCGGCTCAGCAGGGACTTCGTCGTCCCCGCGGCGACGGTGAAGAAGACCGCGGAGTTCCTCGACGCGGTCGGGGCGGGCAAGCTCAAGGCGAGGTACGGGTACAGCGAGAGCGCCGGGGCCGCGCCGGGCACCTCGCTGACGGCCATCGGCCTGCTGTGCCGCCACCGCTTCGACGGCTGGGCGGCGGACCACGACGGCATGGCCGAGGGGGTCAAGGGGCTCATGAAGAAGGCCCCGGTGAAGACCGCGGCCGTCCCGGACACGTACTTCTACTACTACGCGACGCAGGTCGTGCGCACCGCCGGCGGGGACGAGTGGGCGACGTGGAACGAGGGGCCGAAGGGGGCCGACGGGGGCCGCAAGGGCGGGATGCGGGACTGGCTCGTCCTCCTCCAGCTCAAGAAGGACGGCCCGAACCAGGGGAGCTTCGACCCGGACCCGGGCCACATCGGGCGGTCGTGCGGGCGGCTCGGCACGACGGCGCTGGCGGTCCTGACGCTGGAGGTGTACTACCGCTACCCGCTGCCGCGGTGACGCGGCCCACGCCTTCGGCGACGCGACCGGAGCGCGTGGAGCGGAGAACCGGTGTGGCCTTGCGTTGCTTGGTCGGGGTTGGCTCGGTACCCGTTACGCTTTGGGGCCGCACATGCCGTCGCACTCGCTCGTCCGGTGGCGGACCGACCGCGTGACTCGATTAGATCGGATCGAGGCGCAGAACCTCGCCCTCAGCGTGGCCGTGCCGCCGGACCCGGACCTGATCGACGAGAACCTCCGCGGGTTCGTGATGTTGCTCGCGGCGCACTTCCAGGGGTTCTGCCGCGACCTCCACAGCGAGTGCGTCCAGGCGGTCGCGAACGCGGTGCCGGCCCCGATGCTCTACATGTTTCAAACGCTCTGCGAACTCGGGCGCGAGCTGTCCGGCACGAACGCCAAGTACACGAGCATCAAGGCTGACTTCGAGCGGTTCGACTTCGACCTGACGGACGCCCTCACGACCGACCCGGCTGTCGCCCCGGCGGTTCTGGTGGCGAACCAGGCCCACATCTCGCGCATCGATCACTTGAACAAGTGGCGCAACTACGCGGCGCACCACAACGCGACCCCGCCCGCGGTCGGCGGGCCGTTCGCGCTGCCCACGGTGCTCCTGTGGAAGTCGGCCTGCCACGAACTGGCGGCGGAACTTGATCGGGTGATGTACAATCAGTTGGTGAAGTTGACCGGGGTCGCACCCTGGTAACGGAGGACGATCATGGGCACCCTGAAGCCGACCAACCTGAAGCGCGGGGACCGCGTGAAGATCCGCTCGGGCAGCGGGCACGTCGGGCGGATCGTGGAGCTGCGCGGCCCGCTCGGCCCGAACGGGATGCAGGTCTACCGCGTGCTCCTGCGTACGAAGCCGAAACCCGCTTACGTCGAGGTCCGCGAGGACCAACTGGAAGTGACGGCCCCGACGTGACGTATGCGGTGCTCGGCGGTCAGGGCAATTCCACACGGACCTCACGCGACACTCGCCCGTCCGGAATCTCGACCAGCGTGCCGGTCCGTCGCCCGTCGGGAAGCACTGCGGTCACGACCAGCCAGCAGAACTGACTGCGGCTCAGTTCCCGCCCGCTGAGCGCGTTCCGACCGCTCACCGGAACGAAGACCGTGAGCGGTTCACCAACGAACGGATCGGCGGTGGCAGACCACTGTTTCATCACCGCCGGGAGGTGGTGTTCGAGAGCGTACTCGGCATCTCTTCGCACGCCGTGCGTCTGGCAACTGACCGCGCTCGGTGCCCCTGCCTTGCTCGACACGCGGACGGTCAGATCGTAGCCACCGTCCCACACGACGTATGTGACCGAGGTGTATGCCCAGAGCGAGGCCGCAGTGAGGAAGGCCGCTCCGAGTAGCCACGTTCGTGACACGGCGAACCCTCTCGGGCGAAATCGCTACGGTCAGACTTCGACCAGGACGGGTTCGGACTGTGGGGCCGGGATCGGCAGCCCCTCGCCCGCCAGGCCTTCGAGGTGGAAGGCGATCGCTTCTTGCATCAGGGCGACCGTCTCGGCACGGTCGGCCCCGGCCGCCACGCACCCGTCCAGGTCGGGCGAGTAGGCCGAGAACCCGGTCTCGGTCGGCTCCAGGATGATGAGGTACTTCACGGCTCGCCTCACCCCCGGCGTTCGGCGTCGATGAGGCGCTGCTTGGTCGCGAGGCCCCAGCGGAACCCGCGGAGCGAGCCGTCGGAGCCGACGACCCGGTGGCACGGCACCAGCACCGCCGTCGGGTTCGTCGCACACGCACGCGCCACGGCGCGCGCCGCGGTCGGTTGGCCCAGGGACGCCGCGAGTTGCGAATAGGTGCGGGTCTCGCCCCGCGGGATGCGCCGGAGTTCGTCCCACACGCGGCGCTGGAACGCCGTCGCCCGCACGTCGAGCGGCACGTCGCGGTACGGCTCGCCAAGGGCCGCCTTCATCAGTTCCGTGAGCCAGCCGGTCAGCGCAGTGTCCTCGCGGACCAGCTCGGCCCCCGGGAACTCGCTCGCGAGGAACGCCTCGTGTGCGGCATCGGCGTCGGCGATGCTGACGGCACAAACGCCGCGGCCGGTCGCGGCCAGCAGCACCCGGCCCAGGTCGCTCGTGGCGGTGGTGTAGCGGATCATGACTTACCCATAAGCACGAATTCCGAAGCACTCGGGAAAGAACGAATTTCGAAGCACGAAATCCGAAAGGAAGAGCCGGAGTCGGTGATCTTCCTTTCGGATTTCGTGCTTCGAAATTCGAAGTTATTCGAGTGCTTCGAACTTACCCAACTAAAGCCGGGGCCGGGGTCCACGAGAAGTCGTACGGCGGCTCGATGAGTTCTTCTTCGCCGCCGCGGTCGCGGAACACGTGCAGCACCCGGACCCGCGACAGGTCGTCGAACTTCGGCTCGGGGTACGCGTCGGACCGGAACGGGTTGCCCGGCTCGTACTCGTGGATCATCACCTTCACCTTCGGCACCCCGCGGAAGTGCAGCTCCTCCGCCTTCCGCTGGCCGCCGTGGACGTCGTACAGCTCGGTGACCACCCGCAGCACGCGGTCGAGCCCCTTGAACGTGACGCCGTCCTCGACGAAGATCATGTCGATCTGCGTGGCCCGCAGCACCGCGTGGGCGTGCTGGCGGGCGCGGCCCGGGATGGCCCGCGCGTACGGCGGGCCGACGAGCGGCGGGGCGGCGTCCTCGCCGGCGGCGTCGGAGTCCTCGCGGCCGACCCCCTCGACGAACCACCAGTGCGGGGCGATCCAGAACCCGCCGCCGCCCGGCCCCTTGAACGCGCTGGCCCGCTTCAGCAGCTTCTGCAGCCCGCGGAACAACTGCCGCCGCACCTGGATCTCGTCGCGGCGGCCGAGCCGCGCCCGGACCCCGCCGGCCTCCAGGTCGTCGAGGCTCACCTTCAGCGGCCACTGCGGGTCGAACTCGGTCGCCTGCGACCGGTCTGGCGGCACCACCTCGATGCCCACCTGTCCCGGCTCGCGGGTTCCCGCCGTGCGGATCCTGTAGCCCCACTCGCGGAGGAGGCGCGACGCGCGCCGCACCTGCGAGCGGTCCGCCCCGGACACGTGGGCCGTCGGGCGGGTGCGGCGGGCCGGGTCGTTCCGGCGGGCCGACCACAGGCGCAGCGCGACCACGACCACGAGGATCGGCACGAGCCACGCGGCGATCGCGCCGAACAGGGCGGTCACCGGCATCGTGTCGTCGGCCCGCGGCGCGTCGAGGAGCCGGCCCCCGCACGCGGTCAGCAGGATCGCGAACATGAGCAGCGACGCGAGCATCGCGACCAGCGACAGCACCCGGCGCACCGGCACCGCGTACACCGGCTGGTCGACGCCCGACCGCCACAGCACCGCCGGGCCGTCGTTCCCCTTGGGCAGGTAGACGAGCCACGCGCCGACCGCGACGACGAGGCACAGGACGAGGATGGCGGCCGGCGGCACGACGAACGCGACGGCCGAGACGAGGACGGCGTAGCCCACGACGGCGGCGAGTTCGGCCCCGCGGCGGTCGGTGTCGCCGAGCCACCGCTTCAGCAGCGAGTCGAGCACCGCGACCGGGACGAACACGCCCACGAACGTGACCGCGAGGAGCACGCCCCACAGCGCCATCAGGAACCCGAGGTAGAGCGTGTACGAGGTGGCGACCCCGGCGACCCGCCACCCGGTGGGGAAGACGGCCCACGCGCCGGCGGCCAGTGCGGCCCACACCACCAGCGCACCGGCGATGACCCAGACGGCCGGCGGGGTCCGGCGGGCGACGGGCGGGGTGCCGCGGAGGTCGATGCCGTGGTCGTACCGGAGCGCGGCGAACGCGGCCCCGACCTTCTGGAACCGGGTCCCGAGGCCGAGCACCCAGCCGAGCGGCGCGCGGCGGTGCCGGGCGATCACGGCGGCGACCGCGATGACCAGCGCGAACCCGGCGAGGCCGTCGTGGAAGTCGGTGAGCGCCGCGTACCGGCCGACGACTTCAAGGCCGACCAGGAAGCCGCACACCGCGAGGGTGAACCACCCGTCTTCGGTGAGGAGTCGCCCGCGCGGCAGGACCGAAGTGAGCAGTTTCATGAACTTATTTCACCACACGCGGGACGCAGCGCCAAACATTTCGCGCCGCCGTCGCGGGCCGCGACACGGACGTTGCCCATTCTATCGCTCCGACCGAACCAAATTCCGCCCGCCGCCGCAAAAAACTGCGCCCGCGGCTCAAGTCCCGCGGTGCGGAGTAAGGAGGCGACTGCTACCGGATCTGTTGGACTGGTAGTGGTCGGAGCCCGAGCGCCGAGCGAGGGCTCAC
>NZ_JBHYGG010000131.1:0-8955 GCF_051859125.1 Gemmata sp. | reverse complement strand
CCCCTACAGATCCGCTTGGTTCGTAGGGGCCGCCCTCCGCGGCGGCCCGCCAACCAGTTCCGACTTCAACCAAACAGGTCTGCCGTGACCACGCCCGCCGTTGACCGAGTCGTTCGCAGCGCCCGCCGGCGGTTGGCGGCGCAGCGGTTCGTCGATGCGCTGGTCGCGGGGGCGGTGGTCGCGCTCGCGGTCGGCGTCGCGTGGGCGCTGGTCGAGCCGGGTCGGTGGTGGGTCGCGGCCCCGCTCCTCGGCGCCGCCGCGTTGGTTGCCGCAGTCGTCACCGCACGACGCTACCCGGCCCGGACCGCCGCGGCGCTCGAAGTGGATGCGCGGTTCGCGCTCCACGAGCGCGTCACGGCCGCAGTCGAGGTCGGACCAGGAAGCTCGGATGTGTCGCGGGCGGTCCTCGCCGACGCCGAGACTCACGCGGCCGGCATCCGCGTGGCCGACAAGTTCCCGCTACGCCTCCCGCGGTCGGCCTGGTACGCCGCCGGCTTCGCGGCCGCGCTCGTGGTGCTGGCGTTCGTCTGGCACCCGGTCACCGACACCACACTGTTCACCGACGGCGACAAGAAGCCGGCCGATCTCGCGAAGAAGACGAACGACCCCGCGGTGCCGCCGCCGCTGCCGCTCGCGCAACCGAAGCCGCCCGCCCCTGCAGCCGACAAGCCGAGTTCCGAGAAGGTCGCCGCGATCCGCGCCGAACTCGACCGGCTCGAACGCGAGGCGAAGGCGAAGCAGGCGGCCACGCCGCAGTGGGCCGCCGACGTGACCGCCGCAGAGGACGCCGCACGCGCCACCGAGCGCGAGTCGCTCGACCGCCTCGCCCGCATGGAGGGCCAACTCAAGCAACTCGACGCCCCGGCGGCCAGGGGGGACGAGTTCAAGCAACCCGGCGTGCGCGACGCGGCGAAGGCACTCGCCAAGGGCGATCTCGCCAAGGCCGAACAAGCTCTGAACGAACTCGCGAAGCGGGCCGCGGAGAACCCCGGCGACCCGGAACTGCGCAAGGAGCTGGAGAAGCTCCGCGACGCGGTCCGCCGGGCCGGCGAGAACGCCGCGGCGCGCGAGAAGCTCGAGCAACTCATCGAGCAGGCCAAGAAAGAAGGCCGCGACGCGAGCGGGCTGGAGCAGGAGCTGGAGCGCGCGAAGGCCGAGCAGTCGCAGCCGCTCAAGGATCTCGCCGAGAAGCTCGACGGGGCCGCGAAGCAGTTGGAGAAGGGCGACGGCGCCGAGGCGGCCAGGCAACTCGAAGGCGCGGCCGAGCGGGTCGGCGAGATCGGCAAGGAGGCGCAGGCGGCCGGCGAGGCGCAGGCCCAGGCCGAGCGCGCCGGGAAGCTCCGCACCGACGCGCAAACCGAGGGCGGCGAAGGCGGGCAGGCGGCCGGCCCGCGGCCCGACGGAAAGGGCGGCGACACCGCGAACCGCGACGTCCGCGTGCGGGTGCCGTTCGTCGACCCGAAGGGGCAGAAGACGCCGTCGGGGAGCGGCGACTTCGGCAACGCCTTCACGACGACCGACCCGGCCAGGCTCGCCCCGCAGATCCAGAACGCGGCCCGCTCCGCCCCGGCCGCCGTCGCCGGCCAGCCCCTCACCCCGGCCGACCGCGCCGCCGTCCGCGAGTTCTTCGAGAGGCTGGGAAAGTAGAACTCAGTGGGCTCAAAAGAGAAGCGATGGCACGCGGATGCCGCGGATCAAAGGCAGGATTGAGAGCCGATCGGACAAGATCGCATTTCAAAGAATGATTTCTGTCTGATCCTCTTGATCCTGGGTCCCATCCGCCTCATCCGCGTGCCATTGCTTCCGGCCGTTCCAACCCCGGTCGTTGGTTGCCGTTTCGGGCGCACCGGCAACAATACCCCCATATCGCCTCTCTTCACCGCCCCGGGTTCCCACGATGCCCAACAGCTTCAACAGCGTCTCGATCCTCACCGTCAGCGGCAAGCCGTACACGATCCACAAGCTGTCGGCCGTCGAGAAGGTCCACCCGCAGGCCAAGAAGCTCCCGTTCTCGCTCAAGATCCTGCTCGAAAACCTGCTCCGCAACGAGAACGACCTGAGCGTCAGCAAGGCGCACATCGACGCGCTGGCGCTGTGGGACCCGAAGGCCGAGCCGGTCACCGAGGTCGCGTACACCCCGGCCCGCGTGCTCATGCAGGACTTCACCGGCGTGCCGTGCGTCGTGGACCTCGCCGCAATGCGGGACGCGATGAAGGCGCTCGGCGGCGACCCGTCGCGGATCAACCCGCTCGTCCCGGTCGAACTCGTCATCGACCACTCGGTGCAGGTCGACGAGTACGGCACGGCCGATTCGGAGCGGGACAACGTCCGGCTCGAGTACGCCCGCAACGAGGAGCGGTACACGTTCCTGCGCTGGGGCCAGACGGCGTTCAACAACTTCAAGGTCGTCCCGCCCGGCACCGGCATCTGCCACCAGGTGAACCTGGAGTTCCTCGCAAGGTGCGTGTTCGTGGACCCGAAGGGCCAGGCGTACCCGGACACGCTCGTCGGCACCGACAGCCACACCACGATGATCAACGGCCTCGGCGTGCTGGGCTGGGGCGTGGGCGGGATCGAGGCCGAGGCCGCGATGCTCGGCCAGCCGGTGTCGATGCTCATCCCGCAGGTGATCGGGTTCAAGCTGTCCGGCAAGCTCAAGGAGGGCGCGACCGCGACCGACCTCGTGCTGACGGTCACGCAGATGCTCCGCAAGAAGGGCGTGGTCGGGAAGTTCGTCGAGTTCTACGGGCCGGGGCTGGCGCAGCTCCCGCTCGCGGACCGGGCGACGATCGCGAACATGGCCCCCGAGTACGGCGCGACGTGCGGCATCTTCCCGGTCGACGCCGAGACGCTGCGGTTCCTGACCAACTCCGGGCGGCCCGGGGAGCTGGTGGCGCTGGTCGAGGCGTACTACAAGGAGCAGGGGCTGTTCCACGACGCGAACACCCCCGAGGCCGCGTACACCGACACGCTCGAACTGGACCTCGCGACCGTCGAACCGAGCATGGCCGGCCCGGCCCGCCCGCAGGACCGGGTGCTGCTCAAGGACATGAAGAAGGGGTTCGCCGACGCGCTGCCGAAGCTCAAGGCGGCCGCCAAGCCCAAGGCCGCGCCCGCGGCGCTGCCGATGGCCGCCGCAACGTCCGGCCCGTTCGGCGTCAAGGAGCACCCGCCCGAGCCCGAGGTGGCCCCGGGGTCGCTGTCCGACGGCTCGGTCGTCATCGCCGCGATCACGAGTTGCACCAACACCTCGAACCCGTCGGTCATGGTCGCCGCCGGCATCGTCGCCCAGAAGGCCGCCGCCCGCGGGCTGAGCACCAAGCCGTGGGTGAAGACGAGCCTCGCCCCGGGGTCGCAGGTCGTCACCGACTACCTCACCGACTCGGGGCTGATCGGGCCGCTCAACCAGCTCCGGTTCAACGTCGTCGGGTACGGGTGCACGACGTGCATCGGCAACTCCGGGCCGCTGCCGGCCGCGGTGTCGAAGGAGATCGGCGAGAACGGGCTGGTGGTCTCGGCGGTGCTGTCCGGGAACCGGAACTTCGAGGGCCGCGTTCACCCCGAGGTGCGGGCCAACTACCTCGCGTCGCCGCCGCTGGTCGTCGCCTACGCCCTCGCGGGCCGCGTCGACATCGACTGGGAGACCGAGCCGGTCGGCACCGGGGCCGACGGCCAGCCGGTGTTCCTCCGCGACATCTGGCCGACGCACGAGGAGGTCGAGCAGGTCATCGCCAAGTCGCTCAAGGAGGAGTCGTTCAAGCGGATCTACGGGTCGGTGTACGAGGGCGACGCGAGCTGGAAGGCGCTGCGGGTGCCGACCGGCGACCTGTACGCCTGGGAGGGGAACTCGACGTACATCGCCAACCCGCCGTACTTCCGCGGGATGACGACCGCCCTGCCCCCGGTCCACGAGATCACCGGGGCGCGGGTGCTGGCGCTGCTGGGCGACAGCATCACCACCGACCACATCTCGCCCGCGGGCAACATCAAGAAGGACTCCCCGGCCGGGGCGTACCTGCTGTCGCACGCGGTCGAGCAGAAGGACTTCAACCAGTACGGGGCGCGCCGCGGGCACCACGAGGTGATGATGCGCGGCACGTTCGCCAACGTGCGGCTGAAGAACCTGCTCGTGCCCGGGGTCGAGGGCGGGTTCACCCGGCACCTCCCGGACGGCCCGGTGACGAGCATCTACGAGGCGTCGATGGCGTACCAGAAGGACGGGGTGCCGCTCGTCATCCTCGCGGGCAAGGAGTACGGGTCCGGGTCGAGCCGCGACTGGGCCGCGAAGGGCACGAACCTGCTCGGCGTCAAGGCGGTGATCGCCGAGAGCTACGAGCGGATCCACCGCAGCAACCTCGTCGGCATGGGGGTGCTGCCGCTCCAGTTCCGGCCGGGCGAGTCGGCCGCGAGCCACGGGCTGACCGGCGAGGAGGTGTACGACATCGCCGGGTTGGTGGACGGGCTGAAGAGGAACTTCTCCGGCGCGTCGAAGGAGCTGGACGTGACCGCGAAGCGGGCCGACGGGACCGACGTGGCGTTCAAGGCCGTGTGCCGCATCGACACTCCGCAGGAGGTCCACTACTACCTCAACGGCGGCATCCTGCCGTACGTGCTGCGGCAGCTCCTTGCGGGGAAGTGACGAAGGGGGACATACCGTGACCACGATCCGCGTTCGAGCGAGGGTGGGCGACGACCACCGGGTCGTGCTCACGCTGCCGCCGGAGGTCGCCCCGGGCGACCACGACATCGAGGTGACCGTGCGCGACGACCCGGCCGGCGCGGTGCCGATCGAGGTGCCACTTCCGCCCGACGACCGGCCGCGGCGGCACCCGCAGCGGCCGACGAACCCGGCCCTCGTTCCCGAGTACGAGGCCTTCGAGCGGTTACTCCCGGCGCTGCTCGAACAGCACCCCGGGAAGTACGTCGCCGTGCGGGGCGGCGCGGTGGTCGCGGTCGGCGGCACCGAGATCGACGTGCTCACCGCCGCACACGAGCAGTCGCCGGGCGCCCCGGTCTACACCCGCCTGGTGACCGACCAACCGCAGCCCGTCCCGCGGCTCGGTGCTCTCCATCTCCGGCGGCTGAACTACTCCATTGCCAGTCCGGCGAAGGCGAGTTTGTCGGGGCGGTCGTCCGCGTAGAGCACCACGATCGCCGCGCGGCCGGGCTCCAGTTCGTCCCACAGCGCGAGGTAGTTCGCCCACCAGTCCTTCTCGGTCGGGTGCTCCGTTCCGAACAGCTTCACGAGCTTCTTCACGGCGAGCGGCGCGGCCGCGCGGTCGGCGGGCTTCGCGGCGACGCGCGCGATGTCGAGGATCGAGTTCGTCCCCTCGTCGCCTCCGCGCTTCACGACCTCCTCGATCGACCGCGGCTTCTTCGTGCCGGTGAGCGTGTAGTTCCCCGACGCGAACACGGCGGCGCGCGTCTTCTGGAGGGCCGCTTCGAAGTCGGCGTCGTACGGCACGATGTTGAACCACGGCTCGTCGGCCATGTCCGCCCCCGGTTCGCGGTGTAGTCACTGCGCCGCCGTGATCCCGTCACTTCGCGGGGGCGGTCTCGATTCGCGCGATCGCATAGACGAGGAACTTCGGCACCGCGAACCGCACGCGGCCCTCGCCCGCCATGAACTTCACCTCGACCGGGTCGGGCGCTTCGGGCGACGACACGCGAATGGCGGTCGCCTTCAGCCCCGCCGGCAGCGCGAGGTCGACCGTCACGCCGTCGGCGGCGACCGGCTTCTCGTCGGCGATGCCCGAGCCGGGGTCGCGCGGCTTCTTCGGCTCGGTGCGGTCGTAGTTCACGAAGTGCAGCGTCACCTCGCCGCCGGTCGCCGGCGCGCTCGCCGACACCCGCACCGCCTTCGCGGCCGAAAACACGCTCCGGCCCGCGGGCAACTCGGCCGGCTTCGCGGCGTCGAGCACCGCCCGGTAGCGCTCCCTCACCGCCGGCGTCAGCAGGTCGTCGGGGAGCACGTCGAACAGGACGTGGTCGTCGAGCAGCGACTTGCCGAGCTTCTTGAACGCCTCGACGGCCGCGACGTCGCCGGCGTGAACGCGGGTCCGCGGGAACAGGAGCAGCACCTCACTGTGCGAGCGGTTGCCGCGGTACGCCGCGTCGTTCTTCTCCAGGAAGTTGTAGTAGCGCACGATCTCGGCACGGGCCGCGGGGTCCTTGAAGCGCGTGTAGAACCCCATCGGTGCGCCGCCGTTGGCGGCGAGTTCCGCGATCGCGGCCCGGATGCGGGTGCCCTCGTACTTCCCGAGCGTGAACGGCTTGTCGTCGAACGCGCCGCGGATGTAGCGGGCCTGGAGCGTGCCCTCGCCGTACACCCCGGCCGCGAGGTCGGTGAAGTTCGCCGCGCCACCGGTGCTGTACCACAGGTAGTCCTCGTCGCGGCCCCACAGCGGCGCCGGCAGCAGGCTCCGCTCGTCGCCCGACACCTGGTTGAAGTCGCCGAGGTGGTTCCACTGCGCGACGATCAGCCCCGGCTTCAGCGACCGGCCGTACCTCACGAACACGTCGTCGAACGCCTCCTTCGTGCTGGCCTGCGACCACTTCAGCATCTCGCGGCGCAGCGGGGTCGAGTCCTTCGGGTCGTGCCACCCGACGATCTCGGTGAACGTGTGCCCCTTCACGTCGGCGATGCCGAACCTCTCCTTCACCTGCTCGGGAGTGAAGCCCGTCGCGAGGTGGTCGCGGAACCCCTTCTGGCAGTGCTCGCACACGCAGTTGTGCCGGTAGAAGTAATTCGCGATGTAGCCGTCGACGCCGCGCTCGATGCCGCGCCTGGCCCAGGCCTTCAGCACGGTGCGCCAGTGCGGGTTGTTGAGGCACGCGGTGAACTCGCGCATCTGGCCGATGCTGTACTGCTTCGACGCCATCGGGGTGCCGTCGGCGTTGCGGGCCATCAGGTCGAGCGGGTCCTTCACGGGCTTGGGGCCGAGTTCCTTCTCGTCCCACAGGTCGCGGTAGAACTTGAAGAACCCGCGGGGGCCGTCCTTGCCGTCGGGCTCGCCGACGAGGAACGTGACGTTGAAGTGCCCGACCACCTTCGGCCCGAGCTTGTGGACCGCGGCGTTCCGCTCCTCGAACCACTTCCCGCACTCGGCGATTCCCTGAACGGGGAGGTGCGCCGGGTAGCCCTTGAACTCGGGCGTGTGGGCGAGGCTGTAGAAGTGCCCGCCGTAGAACCCGAGCTGGCACACGTCGGGCCGCGCCTCCCCCACGAACTTCAGGTAGTCCGGGTCGGCGTAGCCGTCCCAGTGGGCGACCAGCCGCGTGAACTCGGTGCGGGCGGTCTTCGGCGGGTCGGCGGGCACGGCCTGGGCCGCGGCGCACGCGAGGAGACAGACGGCGAGGAGGACGCGCATTGGAGCAACCGGAACGAAGAGAGGCCGCACGATAAACGCGGGCGGGACGCGAACAACACGTCGGGACGGAGGCGTGCGGGAGCTGGAACAAGATACCACGGCCGGCGCGCGGGTGCGGCGTGCTTTCCGGGCCGCGGGGGAGTATAGTCTCCGACAGACCCAAGACCTCCGACGGTGCCGGCGCGTCGCCGGCCACCCTGTCGACTCACCCGTGAAGGAGTGTGCGCTATGGCCGACTGGAAGAAGCTCGCGAAGGACCTGATCCTGGCCGACGGCTACATCGAGGAGAAGGAGACCGAGATCATCCGCAAGGAGCTGCTCGCCGACGGCGTCATCAACAAGTCCGAGGCCGAGTTCCTCGTGGACCTGCGGAACAGCGCCCCGCGGGCGGTCGCGAAGTTCCACGCGTTCGTGTTCGAGGTGGTGAAGAAGGCGATCCTCGCCGACGGCGACATCAGCGCGACCGAGGCCGCGTGGCTCCAGAAGTTCATCTTCGCCGACGGCAAGGTGGACGACGCCGAGAAGGCGTTCCTCAAGGACCTCAAGGCGTCGGCCAAGAAGACGTCGCCCGAGTTCGACGCGCTGGTCACCAAGTACGCGTCGTAAAGCAGCCCGGTGAGGTGCCCGGGGTTTCAACCCCGGGCTGTACCCGGTGACCCCTTCGGGGTCCAGCGGCCGTGTGCCCCCAACGGGGTCACCGAGAATAGCCCGGGGTCGAAACCCCGGGCACGCATTGTTCGCCCGCTCGTCATCATCCCGCTCATCTCCGAGGTGTCACCATGCCCCGCATTCTCGGGTTCCTCGTCCTCGTCGCCCTCGTCGGCGGCGGGGCCTATCTGTTCCTGTTCAAGAAGACCGAGACCGAGCGCACGGTCCGCGGGTACAAGAAGGCCGAGACCCCGCAGGCCGCCGCCGACTTCTTCAAGGAGGCGGTCCGCAAGCGCGAGTACGACATGGCTTCGCTGTACTGCACGGAGAAGTACGCGGAGCAGCTCAAGCGGGGCGGCGCCGCGGCCGCCAAGCTCGGTACCGCGATCGACAACCTGACGTACCAGCTCAACGAGCGGAAGCTCGCCCGCGACGAGGTGAAGCTCGCGCTGGCGCTCCTCGACCCGTTCCCGAAGGACGTGCAGGTCACCGTGGGCAAGGAGTCGGGCGACGCCGCCGAGGGCACGCTGGTGTTCTCCGGCCCCGGCTTCAGCGGCGACAACCCGAGCGCCGGCAACTGGAGCCTGAAGCCCGAGATCTTCCTCGCACTCGTGCGGTCGATGAAGATGCCGAGGGCGGGCACGGCCGTCGTCACGATGAAGAAGGACGCGGGCGAGTGGAAGTTCGACTTCGCCGCGGACAACGCCCTCCAGCTCCGCGTCGGGTACCTCAACGACAAGCACATGCACTACGTGAACGCGATGGAGAAGGTGACGCAGGAGGTGAAGAACGACTCGGCCGTGCGCGAGGACGTGACGAACCGCATCAAGACGCTCCTCGAACAGGCCGCCAAGGAGTGACGCGCGCCGCGCGGCGGTCGCGGGCGAACCCTGAGCGCCAGCGAGGGGGTGCGACCACTTGGCGAGCGGGGGGCGTG
>NZ_JBHYGG010000130.1:0-9134 GCF_051859125.1 Gemmata sp. | reverse complement strand
CTACGAACCAAGAGGTCTGGTAGGGGCCGCCCTCCGTGGCGGCCCGCCAGCCACGATCGGACAGAACCCCGGGGTCCGAAAGTAGCAGGCACACTCCGTGTGCCGTTCTGGGGTTCAGCGAGGGCACACGGAGTGTGCCTGCTACTCTTGTCCGCGAGTCCTCAGCGCGTCTGGAACAGCGGGCTCTCGACGAGGGCCAGGACCAGCGCCTGGAACCGGAAGCCGTCCTTGAGGGCCGCCTCGCGGACGCGGGCCAGTTCGGGCTCGTCGGTGACCAGGGTCCGGCGGCCGAGCGCGTAGGTCGCGAGCTTCTCGCTGAACCCGCGGGCGAACTTGTCCCTGTTCGCCGCGAGGTACTTCTTGAGCGCCGGCACCCCCTGCCCCTCGACCCCGCCGAGGCTGAACGTCGTGTCGATCGGGAACGTCGGCAGCGGCTGGTACTGCGTGAGCTTGAGCCGCGCCCGGGTGGCGGCCAGGTTCGCGACCGGGCTGGCCGGGTCGATGTGCGGGGGCTCGCGGTCCCGCCACTCGCCGATCGCGTCGAAGTTCTCCAGCGCCAGGCCGAACGGGTCGATCCGGGCGTGGCACCCGGCGCAGTTCGGCGCGTCGCGGTGCAGCTTCAACTTCTCGGCCGCCGTGGTGCCGGCGGTCGTGTCGGGCAGCACCCCGGCCACGTTCGGCGGCGGCGGGGGCGGCGTGCGGTTGAACAGCTTCTCCAGCACCCACACGCCGCGGCGGACCGGCGACGTGCGGCTGTTCTCGCTCGTCAGCGCCAGGAACGCGGCGGTGGTGACGAGCCCGCCGCGGCGGCCGTCCGGCAGCGCGACCTTGCGGAAGTCGCCGCCCGAGACCGGCGCGAACCCGTCGCGCGTCACCGGGAACATCGACCACAGCGACGGCAGGTGGTAGTGGTCCGCGAGCCGGTCGTTGAGGAACGTGTAGTCGGCGTCGAGCAGGTCGAACAGCGGCCCGTTCGCGGCCAGGAGGTGGGCGACCAGCGCCCGCGGCTCGGCCGCCATGTCCTGGCGCAGCAGCCCCTGCGCGTCGAACCGCGGGTACAGGTCGGGCTCGGGCATGATCGACGCGAGCCGGTCGAGGCCGAGCCACTCGGTCGTGAACCGGTCCACGAACGCCCGCGACCGCGGGTCGGCGAGCACCCGCTTCGTCTGGGCCGCGAGCGCCGGCCGCAGCTTCCCCTCGGCCGCGAGCCGGGCCAGTTCCTCGTCGGGCGGCGCGGCCCAGAGGAAGTACGAGAGGCGGGCGGCGAGTTCGTGGTCGGTGAGCTTCCGCCCGACCGGGCCGGGCTCGACCAGGAACAGGAAGTGCGGCGACACGAGCGCCCGCTGGACCGCGAGCCGCAGCGCCTCGACGAAGCGTTTCTCCTTGGGGACCGCCTCGGGTTTCGCTTCGGCGAGCGCCGCCTCGGACTTCGCGACGAACGCGGCGAACTCGGTCAGTTCGTCGGGCTTCGCGGGCCGGCGGTACAGCCGCGGGAGGAGCCACGCGGCGACGGCGCTCGCGTCCTTCCGCGCGATCGCGTCGGCGTTCTCGCGCTGGAACCGCGACGCCGGCCAGCCGTCGGGGAACAGCGGCCCCTCGACTTCGAGCTTGGCGTCTTCGAGGTACGGGAACGGGTACGGCGTGTCGGGGTTCTTCTTCTTCTCGGGCTCGTACACGAACCGCAGGTAGTTCCACACCTCCGTGCGGCCGTTCGCGTACTTGTCGGTCCACTCCGGGAGCCGGAGCCCCTTGGCCCGGAGCCCGTTGTTGTCCGGGAACCCGTTGACCCAGCGGAAGTCGAAGTCCAGGTGCCCGCCGGTCGGGAGGACGAGCGCGAACTCCTGCGCGAGCGCCTCGCCCTTCACCGGCGCGTCGGCCTGGAACACGAGGAGCCCGTTGGCCCGGTACTGGAAGTTCGGGACGTACCCGGGCCGCGAGGCGAGGTTCTTCGCGGCCGCCGTGAGCCTCACGCGGTAGGTACCGGCTGGCGCGTCGAAGACGACGTACAGGTGGTCGCCGACCCACTTCCCCTCGCGGACCGCCCCGCCCGGGTCGTGGCCCCGGAACGTGCTGCCGTAGTCCTTGCTGCCGAGGGCGAAGTGCCGCACCTTGCTCGGGGGCTGCGGGCCGTCGGTGAGTGCGAGACGCGCGACCTGCTGACCGGCGGCGAGGTACTGCTCGACCAGCACGGCGGACAGGCCGAGCCCTTCGCCGATGTTGGTGAACCCGTCCACCGCGTCGTCGGGCGGGAAGTTGTCGGCCGGTCGCACCGCGGGCAGGCCGAACACCTGTTGAATGGATCGGTTGTACTCGTCGCGGTTGAGCCGCCGCAGGGGCCGGGGCCGCTTGCTCGCGGCGAGCGCCTCAAAGGCCGTGAGTTGGTCGCGGACCCGGTCCTCGGCGGCGCGGAACTCGGCCTCGGTCGGCCGCACCTTCACCTTCTTCGGGGGCATGTCGCGCGACGCGACCCGCTCGAGCACGGAGTGCCACGCGGCCGGGTTCGCGCCGACGGAGTCGCTCTTGAGGAGGTCCTCGACGTCGAACCCGCCCTGCACGTCCTTGGAGTTGTGGCACGCGAGGCAGTGCTTCCGGGCGAACGCGGCGACGTCACCGAGCGCGGCCGCACCGGCCTTCGCGGGCGGGTCGTCGGCGCTGGCGGGAACGTGCGGGTTCCGCCCGAGCACCACGAGGGCGAGCAACAGGAGCGGAACGCAGGTGCGGGCGGCAGTCATGGTGTCCGGACCCTCGGGCCGTAGTTCGCACCACACCTACGCCGCGCGACCCGCATTTTCCCCGGTTTCCACGCGCGAGGGGTTCGGGAGGTCGGCCCGCAACAGGACTTGTAGGATCACCAGGAAGCAATGCGGGAAGGAGCGGCTCGCTGGAACTGCCCGAAAGCGCCCGAAACCTCCCGAAACAGCCCGTCGCGGTAGTGGATGCTACCGGTCCCGAGCGGCGGGGAATAGCTCGAAGGGCCGAAGATGGCTCACAAGCATTTGAATGCGGTCGGCTACCTGATGTACAGTCTGCTCATCGTTGGCCCACTCATCGGAGCCGTGACGGCGACAATCATCGGCCGGTCGCGAATCCTGTTCCTGGGTCCGTTGTGGCTCGCAACCCTCGCGGCCGGGATGCTGGGGGTGGTCTTGCTCTACGCTGATCTCAAGAACCAGCAGGAGGTTGACGCTGCTGTGATTCTGATGACATGCGGCACCGCGGCATGGGTGTTCCTCCTGCTGACGCTGGCGTACCGGGTGCCACCAGAGGCGGAACCCGATGAGGACGACGGCGAGGACGAGGACGACGAGGACGAGGACGACGAGGACGACGAGGACGACGAGGACGACGAGGAAGCCTGATCCGGCACCGCGGCGACGTGGTGAGCGGCCATGCGGTGCCGGCGTGGGACGAGGTGCGGGTAGAGGAGTAAGTAGCTCGCCAACGAACACGGCCCGGGTTGCCCCTGGCCGCTGCGTTTGCCCCGTCGGGTCCGTCGGGAGCCGTTTCAGGACCGTCGGGAGAACGCGACATCCGGGGGCAGCACGGTGGGCCGGCGTCCGCGCTGGTCTACCAATCGGATGATCTCCACAACAGGCGCCGGGGGAGTACATCGTGTCGCCACCGCTCGACCCCGCGGATTGCGATCCGCTCATCCGCCGGGCCCGTGCCCTGCGGGACGAGGCCCGGTTGCTTGCAGAGGAAGGGGCCGCCGTCCGGGTCCTGATCCACCAGACCATTCAACGGTCCCGGCAGTTGAGGTCCCCGGGCTACAAGCCGTGGGACGTGCCCGAGAGCGCTGGTCACACGAGCAGCACGGCCGACGGGCGGCCGGAGTTGGGGGTTGGAACGGTGGCCGTAGCAGCGGCGGCGAACCCCTTCACGATCGCCACGGGGCCCCAGGCCGCTGCGTAGCTGGTCGCCGCTCGGCTTACGGCTTCTCGTTGTCGAGCCGTTCGAGTACGTCGTGCATCACTTCTTCCAAGGCCGGCCCGGTGACCGGCCTCCGACAGGCAACAGGACTTGGCGGGGGGAGCCCGGCGTGCGAGAATGGCCTCTCGGGAAGGGTGGCAGAGTGGTCGATTGCACCGGTCTTGAAAACCGGCAACGTCGCAAGACGTTCGAGGGTTCGAATCCCTCCCCTTCCGCTCGCGGGCGCGGCCCGGTCACTTCGACAGTTGCACCTTCAGGTTGGGGATCGGCGTGCCCGAGGCGTCCGTGAGCCGCAGCGCCCCGGCCCAGTCGCCGTGGCCGTTGCACACCTTGAACACGATCACGTTCACGCCCTTCTTGAGCGTGACGCCCCCGAACGTGGACTGGTCCCGGTTGATCCCGCGGTCGCTGGTGAACTTGCCGACCTCCTTGGCGTTCAGGTACACCTTCGCCCCGTCGTCGCTGCCGATGCGGACGTGAACGTCCTTGACCTCGCCCGGGGCCGCGACGTACGCGACCGCGTACGCGGTGCAGTTGTTGGTCGAGCCGTCGGCCCCCGCGAGATCGAAGTAGTAGGTGTCGGCCCGCACCCGCTCCCACATCAGGTCGCGGCCCTCGACCTTGACCTTCGCCCCCTCGACCGGTTCGAGCTTCCCCTCGTCCTTCAGGAACGGGCGGTCCACGGCCTGCGCGATGCCGACGCCGTTCGGGTGCGGGACCGGGGCGAGGACGAGCCACGTCCGGACGTACCCGTCCGCGTCGATCCCCTGGGCCAGGTCGAGGTCGCCCAGCGTCACCACGGCGCGGTGCAGTTTGGGGTCGCACCACACGGCGTGCGCGTCCCGGCTGCCCCCGGGGCACCGGACCTCCAGCTCCAGGCGGTGGATGCCGTTCAGATCGACGGCGAACGGCTGCTGCTGGTTCTTCGTGGTGGGCGCCGACTCCCACAGGAGCCGGCCGTCGCCCTTCACGGCGAACACGACCGGGGTCTGGGTCTTCCCCGCCCCGGTGTCGTTGATCGCGACCGCCCCGGTGAGGGTCCTGAAGTGGCCGCCGATGTTGTACCGGGCGCGGGCCGCGCCGTCCGACGGCGGGTGCATCCCGAGCCCCTGCGCGATGGTGGTGCCGCGGACGGTGATCCTGCGGTTGTCGAACCCCAGCGAGCCGGCCCGGCCGAACGTGCCGTGCCCGACCGACGACTCTTCCTCGCGGACGTCCGACAGGAACACGGGGCGGGCGGGCGGCGGCGGCGGTTGCCGGGGCGGCGCGGGGGCGGTGACCGGTGGGGCCGCGTCGACCGGGTCGGGCGGGGCGGGCGCCTCGAACGGCCACGCGGTCGCCAGCACGCCCGCCGCCGCGGACAGGAGGCACAGCCCCCCGATCACCGCCACCTTCCGCCCCGCGCCGGGCCGCCGCGCGGGGGCCGGCCGCGGGGCCGGCCGCACGGGCGCGTCCTCGTGCGGGGGCGCGAACGGGGCCGGCTCGAACGGCCCCGCCTCGGGGGTCGTGTCCGCGGTGGACCGGGTGACGTCGGCGAGGGTCTCGATCGACGGGACGGGCAGCACCGCGAGCAGTTCGTCCGGCGTCTGGAACCGCTGGGCCGGGTCCTTCGCCATCATCCGGGTGAGGACCGCGACGAGCTCGGGCGGCAGGTCCGGGCGGAACTTGTTGACCGGGTCCGGGTCGCGGACCTGGTGCATCAGGAGCTTCTGCGTGGTCGTCGCCCCCTCGAACGGGGACCGGCCGGTCAGGGCGTAGTAGAACGTCGCGCCCAGCGAGTACAGGTCGGCCCGGATGTCGACCGGCCCGCTGTCGAGCGCCTGCTCGGGGGCCATGTAGTCCACGGTCCCCATGACCTCGCCGGAGCGGCCGGCCCCGCCCTCGCGGGGGCCGCCCTCGAAGAACTGGGCCAGCCCGAGGTCGAGGATCTTCACCACCCCGGTGTCGGTGACGAGCAGGTTCGAGGGCTTGATGTCGCGGTGGACGATCCCGGACTCGTAGGCGTGCTGGAGCCCGAGGGCCGACTGCCGCATGTAGTCGGTGGCCCGCGTGGCCCCGAGCGGCCCCTCGCGCTTCACGCAGTCCTCGAGGGTGACGCCCCTGACGTACTCCATGACGAGGTAGTGGACCCCGCCGTCCTCGGAGGCGTCGTAGGCGTGGACGATGTTCCGGTGGTCGAGCCGGGCGATCGCCCGGGCCTCGGCGTAGAACCGCTCGACGGTCTCCGGGTTGCTCGCCATCTTGGGCGGGAGCACCTTGATGGCGACCTGGCGGCGCATCCCGGGGTGCTCGCACAGGAACACCTTCCCCATGCCGCCCGCGCCGAGCATCGCCAGCACCTTGTACCGGCCGATGAAGAACCCCTTCCACTTCCCCTGGAGGAGCTGGTCCGCCTGGAACGGGGTCAGGAGCCCGTCCCGGACCAGCGCCTCGGCCAGTTTGTGGGCGTCGGGCGCGCCCCCGGCGTACCGGGCGGCGGTCCCGGGGTCGAGGAGCCGGCTCTGGCCGAGCAGGTCGAGGAACTCGGGCGTGGTCGCTGGGATTCCCATGGGCGGGAAGTCCGGGAGAGTAGGAGAGTAGCCGGTGGGGGAGACCACCGGCCCGGGTGCGCCGGTGCGTCGGTTGAAGGTTTACTCTTCGGGGGGAGTATCGCCAACTTGCGAGGCACGTGAATTCTATAGCACACGCCGGGCGGGGGAGTGCGGATTGGAACGGGGCCGCCGCGGGGGTGCGGCTCCCGAATTGTGCGAACCCTGGGCGCCGGCGAAGGGGTGGGGCGCACCCCATCGCCGGCGCCCAGGGTTCGCCGGGCCAGCGGCCCGAATCAACGGGGGCACCCGCCGCGGGCCGCCAGATACAATGACGGCCCTCGCCCGCGACCCGTGACCAGGACGCACATGACCCCGACCGGCCCGTCCCCCGCCCTGTGCTTCGACACCCTCAACGGCTACCAGCGGACCGAGGCGCTGCGGGCCGCCATCGAACTCGACCTGTTCTCGCACGTCGCCGCCGGCCGCCGGACGGCCGACGACCTCGCCGCCGCGTGCGGCGCGGCCCCGCGGGGCGTCCGCATCCTCGCCGATTACCTTGTTATCGTCGGGTTCCTCGTCAAGGCCGGCGACCGGTACGAACTCACGCGCGACGCGGCCGCGTTCCTCGACCGCGCGTCCCCCGCGTACCTGGGCGGGGCGGTCGAGTTCCTGCTGACGCCGCAACTGCGCGAGTGCTTCCTGCACCTGACCGACGCGGTGAAGAAGGGCGGGACGGCCACGTCCGCCGAGGGCACGGTGTCGCACGACAACCCGGTCTGGGTGGCGTTCGCCCGGTCGATGGCCCCGATGATGCACCTGCCGGCGCAGCTGCTTGCGGGCCACGTCGGCGGCGACCCCCAGCAACCGCTGCGGGTGCTCGACGTCGCCGCCGGGCACGGGGCGTTCGGCATCGCCGTCGCCCAGAAGTACCCGCGGGCGCACGTGACGGCCCTCGACTGGGCGAAGGTCCTGGCGGTCGCGGCCGAGAACGCGCGGGCCGCGGGCGTGGCCGACCGCCACGCGCTCCTGCCCGGCAGCGCGTTCGACGTGGACTGGGGCGGCCCCTACGACGCGGTGCTGCTCACGAACTTCTTGCACCACTTCGACCTGCCGACCTGCACGCTCCTGGCGAAGAAAGCCAGGGCGGCGCTGGCCCCGGGCGGCCGGGCGGTGACGCTCGAGTTCGTCCCCGACCCGGACCGGGTGACCCCGCCCCCGACGGCCGCGTTCGCCCTGACGATGCTGGCGACGACCGCCCGCGGCGACGCGTACACGTTCGCGGAGTACGAGCGGGTGTTCCGCGACGCCGGGTTCGCCCGCAGCGCGTTCCACCCGCTCCCCCCGACCACGCAGCAGGCGGTCGTGTCGTTCGCGGAGTAGGTCACGCGCCCCGCGGGCGGCACCGGCGGCGTGGCCCGGCCGGCCCCGTTCCGGTAGCATGGCCGGACCTGGTCCCGGAACCGGCCGAAAGGGTTTTCGATGTCCCACCCGCACGCCCCGCCGCCCCCCGTCGACCCGCCCGAGCGGCGGCAGTTCCCGCGGTGGCGCGACCCGACGACGGCGACGGCCATCGCGACCGTCGCGCACGTGCTGGTCGCGGGCGCGGCGGGGTGGTTCCTGCTCCAGCAGCTCGCGCCCGTCGTCCGCCCGCTCCTGGTGGCCGTGTTCCTCGCGTACATCCTGCTGCCGTACCACAGCCGCCTCCGGCACCACATCGGCGGCGCGGCGTCGATCGGGGTCCTCGCCGGGGCGACGGCCGGGGTCCTGTTCGGGCTGGCGCTGGTCGTGTACGTCAGCCTGCTCGGGCTGAGCGAGGACGTCCCGCACCTGCACGCCCGGGCCGGGGAGCTGCTGCACGCGGCCGAGGGGGCGCTGGGGAACCTGCCCGGGTGGGCGGCGGCGCTCAAGCCGTCCGAGGTGCCCCTGGCCCGGATCGGGTCGCACCTCTCCCAGGCGACCGGGGTGATGATCAGCCTCGCGGCCGGCACCCTGGTCGAGGCGGTCGTGATCGCGATGTACCTGCTGTTCCTGCTGCTCGAGGGGTCGCGGTTCCCGGACCGGGTGCGGCGGGCGTACCCCCCGGAGCGGGCCGAGGAGATCCTCCAGATCGCCGGGCAGGTGAGTTCGGCGATCGTCAGCTACCTGCGGGTGAAGGTGCGGTCGAGCCTGATCCTGGCGGTGCCCGTCGGGCTGATCCTGTGGGCGTTCGGGGTCAAGTTCGCGACCCTCTGGGCGCTCCTCACGTTCCTGTGCAACTTCATCCCGTACATCGGCCCGGTGGTCGCGTACAGCCTCCCGGTCGGGTTCGGGTTCCTGTGGTTCGGCATGAGCTGGGAGCCGGTCGCGGTCGCGGTGCTGCTGATGTGCTGCCACGCGGCGTCGGCGGCCGTCGTGGAGCCGACGATGATCGGCAACGCGGTCGGCCTGAGCCCGCTCGTGCTGCTGGCCGCGCTCGCGTTCTGGGGGCTCCTCTGGGGCATCCCCGGGATGTTCCTGGCGGTGCCGCTGACGGTGGTGAGCGTGATCGTGATGAACCACTTCGAGAGTTCGCGGGCCGTGGCCGGCCTGCTCCGCGGCGAGTGACCCCGGGCGGGCCGCGGGGGCGGCCCGCCGCCGGGGGGCGCGGGTCAGAAGCTCCCGAGGAGCATCCGCTTCGACATCAGTTCCGTGCTC
>NZ_JBHYGG010000129.1:0-9330 GCF_051859125.1 Gemmata sp. | reverse complement strand
GGGCGGCCCCTACAAACCAAACGCGAACACTCCGGTAGGGGCCGCCCTCCGTGGCGGCCCGCCAAGGCGCGACTCGTATCTCCAATCAGCTTTCATTGCGACTGCGATTCCAATGTACTGGATCGACACCGCTCCTACACCACCCCGGTCACGCGCTTCACGAGCATGGTCGCGTAGCTGCCGCGGGGCAGGTCGAAGGTCAGGGTGAGCTTCTGCTTCCCGGGGTTCAGATCGTCGGTGTCTGCGGCGTGGGTCGGGTTCGCGGGCCGCACGCACCCGGCCCGCTCGCCCTTCGAGAAGAACGGCTTTTCGAGACCCCTGATCCGCAACTCGCCGAGCGTCAGCCCCTCGCCCCTCAACACCTCTTCGGCGACCTCGGACCACAGCGCGCCCGCCACGGGCTTCGCCCGCGAACTCGGCAGCGGCAGCGCGAGCGATTCCCACTCGCCGCGCTTGTCGTCGGGCACGCGAACCGGCACCGGCACGCGGTCGAGCTTCAACTCGACGGCCGCGAGGTTCTCGGCGCCTAACACCCGGGTCAACCACGTCGCGAGCATCCGGTTCCAGAGGTGGCTCTGGTACGCCGATAGGTACAGCCCCTGGAGGTCCGGCCGCAGCCGGGCGACGGCCCCCTTGAAGTCGGTCGGGTGCGTCACGAGGTAGTCGACGAGGCTGCGGGCGTGCCCGCGGGGGAGCTTCGCCTTGAGAGTGGGCCAGTCGCCCCACATCGCGCGCAGCGTCGCCTTCTCGCGCTTCGCCTCGCGGCGGTCGAACTCGTAGGGGGCCGCGAGCGCGAGCTTGAGCGCCTCCTCGAACCGGCCCAGCACCATCTCCTTCGCGATGAACGTGGGCGGGTCGCCGACCGAGCCGAACCGCTGGTCGTCGAAATAGTTCGGCAGGCCGCACGACTCGACTTCGGCGAGCGCCGCGACGGCCTGTGACACCCCGGTGTCACTCATCGACCGCAGGGTGATGGTGAACCGGTTCGCGGTGATGTCGTGGGCGGTAAACGGCTCGGTGCGCTGGCCGAGGTAGGTGACCGCGATCCGCTCGTGCGCGAGGTTCCGATTCGGGCCGCGGAAGATGCTCAGGTGCTGCGAGGTGACCGCGTGCCGGTCCTTGAGGCCGCCGTAGCTGAGGCGGCGGAGGTCGATGTTCCACCGCCGGCGGACCGCGGCGAGCGCGTCGGGGGTCGTCCACCCGGTCTTGTCGAGCCGGTAGAGCGCGAACTCGCCCGCGCCGCCCGCCGCTGCGGCCGTCAGTTCCTCGACGCGGAAGTCCTCGGGCTGTTGCTTCAGTTTCATCCGGTCATGATACCGCCGGACGCTGGTGTGAAGTCGTTCGCCTCACGCGGGCCGCCACGGAGGGCGGCCCCTACGAACCAACACTCCGGTAGGGGCCGCCCTCCGTGGCGGCCCGCCAACCGCCTCGCGCGGATCTCGCAGCGGGCCGGACCGCCCGCATCAGCGATTTGCGGCGGTCGCAGTTGTGGTCGTCGGTCGCGGGGCCGGCTTCGCCGCGAGCGGGGCGCTGCCGATCCGGGCCGGGATGCCGCCGTCGAATAGGAACGCCCACTCGGGGTTCGTGCCCGGGTCGATCGTCGGGCGGGGCAAGGGGGCGTGCGGGTAGTCGCTCACCACCTCGATTGTGGTCGTGCTTCCCGTCGTCGCGGCGACCTCGTTGAGGAGCTGCGCGACCGCCGCGGCGGATTCGGCGGCCGACGCGCCGTGACCGGCCACGCTCAGGACGCGGCACCCGCCCGGGCCGGTGCGTTCGACGCGGCGGTCGAAGTACACCACGGCGGCGAGCGGCGCGCCGGCGGCGTTCAACTTCTCGGCGAGCTTCGCGGTGGTCGCGGCCCCGCCCTCGATCCCGACGAGCACGACGCGGTTGTTCGGCTCCTCCTCGCAGACGCGGCGGATCTCCGTTTCCATCCACGCGGCGTGCAGCGGCTGACCGGTCCCGACCTTGATGAAACCCTTCTGGTTGAGGTTCGCGCGGAAGGTGTCCGTGGCGGCGATCTCGACCGGGTTCACCCCGCACATCGCGAACACGTACACTCGGTTCCGTTGGCAGGTGAGCGCGTCGCAGTCCGGCCCGGCCTCGTGCGCCGGGCGGCACCCGCTCGTGCAGCAGGTGACGCACCCCGGCCCGGTGAGCAGGAGCCCCAGAACGCCGCCGATCACCGCGTATCGCCCGCTCATGGCAATTCCCCCAGACCGACCGGACTCGTGTTGTTGTTCAAATCGGCAGGACTCGCAGGACCGCGCCATCCGTTACATCTTCTCAACGGGAGAACCGGCCGAAGGTGCGGGGAGAATTCCGGTCGCGGAAGCTGGAGAAGCTGGGATGGGGCCGGTACGATCTGGGGTCGCTTGAACCGGAGGGAACCGCCGATGACCCGCTGCCACTTCGCCCTGCTTGCCGCCGTTGCCGTGCTTGCCGCGCCGGCCGCGCTCCCCGCCGAGCCCGCGAAGGCGGTCCCCGTTCGCAAGCTCCTGTACCCTCCGGAACGTGGCCAGGTGCCGCAAGTCCTGAAGCCGCACGTCGAGCGGTTGCTGGCGGCCGACAAGAAGCCCATCGAACCCGCCGCGGCGAAGTGCGGGGGCGTGTACGCTCGCATCCTCTCGAAGCAGTACGCCATCGACGGCGGGAAACTGAAGGCCGGCGGGTGGCTCGGCTCGCGGCCGTTCGTGTTCCTGACGGTCCCCGAGGTCGCCTACGGTCGCGATCTGCTCGGCGTCCTCGCGGCCATCGGCTACGACCTGGAGGACATCCTCGAAATCGAGAAGGGCGTGGAGAAGGTCGCCGTCGTGTTCACGTTCCCCGAGACGGTGAAGTCCTGCGACGCGACCGACGGCGCGCTGCCGGACGCCTGGGCCGAGCGCGTGTACCCGACGACGTGGAGCAACACCCTCGGCCTCATCGATCGCATGGCCGCGGACAAGGCCCGCTGGGTCGTCACCCGCCCGGACGGCGACGGGTTCGTGCCGACCAGGTTGCAACTGCGCTCCGAGAAGGAGCTGGCGTTTCTGCTCGGGTTCCCCGACGAAGGGAAGAAGCGCGTGACGACGACCGACTACGCGGCGCTCCGCGAGGTCGGCGGCTCGGACTGGGCGTACCGGCAGTTGGTCGAGCGGTTGCTCGGCGCGTCGGAACACTTCCGCGGCGACGGGAAGACGAAGCTGACGCTCGCGGGGCGGCGGAAGCCGCGGGCCGGGTTCCCGGAGTTCTTCGGGCCGAACACCGAGCTGAAAGACCTCCCGGCCGTCGCGGTCGTGAGCCTCGGCACGCTGCGGATCGAGGAGTAACGGCGGATCGCCGTCACCCCGCGAGCACCTTCAGCACGCAGCTCTCGTGCGACGCGGTGCGGCGGCCGCGGGGCAGGGCCGAGTTCAGGAACGCCTCGAACACGCCCGGGTGGATGTAGCTCTTGCGGCACACGGCGGGGGTGTTGCCCAGTTCGGCCGCCACTTCCGTGATGACGGTAACGACGGCGCTCGCCGCCTCCCTCTGCGTCGCCGGTTGGGGCACGTTCATCAGCCGACCGAGCGCCGCGACGGTCCCGGCCCAGGTGCGAAAGTCCTTCGCGGTGAACTCCCCGCCGGCCGCCTCGCGGATGTAGGCGTTCACTTCGGCCGAGCCGACGCGGTGGGCGACCCCATCGGCGTCGCGGTACTGGAACAGGTGCTGGCCCGGGATGTCGCGGCACGCTCGCACGATGCGGGCAAGTTTCCGGTCGCCGACCGCGCGGTCGTGCCACAGGCCGCTCTTGCCGCGGAACTTGACCCGCAGCGTGCCGCCCGCGAACGAGACGTGGCGGTCCTGGAGCGTGCTGAGGCCGAACGACTTGTTCGTCTTGGCGTACTCGGCGCTGCCGACGCGGAGGTGCGCCCGGTCGAGCAACTTGACCATCGCGGCCAGCACCTTCTCGCGGGGCAGGCCCGGCCGCGCGAGGTCCGCCTCCACACGGGTTCGGATGCGCCCGAGCGCCCTGCCGAACGCGGCGAGCCGGCCGAACTTGGCGCCCTCCTGCGAGCACCGGAACGCCGGGTGGTAGCGGTACTGCTTCCGCCCGCGGGCGTCGCGGCCGGTCGCCTGGACGTGCCCGGTGCCGCTGGCGCAGATCCACACCCGCTCCCACGCCGGCGGGATCGCCAGTGCGCGGATGCGGGCGAGCGTCGCCGGGTCGGTTACGACCGTGCCGCGGGCGGTGCGGTAGCGGAAGCCAGAGTCGGTGCGCTCGCGGCGGATGCCGGGTTTGGCGTCGGACGATTCCCGCACGCTCGCCGAGAACTTGAACGTGGTTTCGACCGTCATCGTGGTCGTGACGGTTCGGCGGACGCGAACGGTGGTGCCGGAACGGGCCATGAGCAATCCCCCTGCGCCTCAGCAAGCACGCAGCGTGCCGCGGGCGGGGGGCCGGCCGTCACAGGATGAACTTGCTCAGGTCCTCGCGCTGGATGATCTCGCCGAGCCGGTCGCGGACGAACGCGCCGTCCACCACCACGCGCTTCTCGGTGAGGTCCGGCCCCTCGTAGCTCACCTCCTCGACCACCTTCTCCAGGATCGTGTGCAGCCGCCGCGCGCCGATATTCTGGTGCGTGCGGTTCACGTCGAACGCGATGTCGGCGATCGCCTCGATGCCGTCCTGTGTGAACTGAAGGTCGACCCCCTCGGTGCGGAGCAGTTCGGCGTACTGCTTGGTGAGCGCGTGCTTCGGCTCGGTGAGGATGCGGAGGAAGTCGGGCCGGGTCAGGTCGGTGAGTTCGACGCGGATCGGGAACCGGCCCTGCAACTCGGGCATCAGGTCGGCCGGCTTCGAGGTGTGGAACGCGCCGGCGGCGATGAACAGGATGTGGTCGGTCTTCACCGGCCCGTGCTTGGTGTTCACCGTGGTGCCCTCGACGACCGGGAGCAGGTCGCGCTGCACGCCCTGGCGCGACACGTCCGGCCCGTGCCCGGCCGACGGCCCGCACACCTTGTCGATCTCGTCGAGGAACACGATCCCGTGGTTCTCGACCCGGTCCACGGTCTGCTCGGCGACCGCGGCCCGGTCGATGAGCGCCTCGGTCTCCTGTTCGAGGAGCAGCTTGCGGGCGTCCTTGATCGGGAGCTGCCGCGGCTGCCCGCCCTTCGGCATGATCTTGTCGAACATGTTCTGGAGGTCCACGTCCATGTTCTCCATGCCCATGTTGGAGAAGATCTGGACGGGCACGGCCTTCTGCTCGACCGTCAGCTCGACGACGCGGTCCTCGAGTTCGCCGGCGTCGAGCTTGGCCCGCATCTTGTCGCGGGTCCGCTGGCGGCGCTCGAGTTCCTCCTTCTCCTGCTCGGGCTCCCACGGGCTGTTCTTCGGGGCCGGAACGAGCAGGTCGAGGAGCCGCTCGGTGACGCGCTCCTGGGCCTTCTCGCGGACGCGGACCCGCATCTCCTGCTTCACCAGCCCGACGCCGGCCTCGGTGAGGTCGCGGATGATGCTCTCGACGTCGCGGCCGACGTACCCGACCTCGGTGAACTTGGTGGCCTCGACCTTGATGAACGGCGCGCCGACGAGCTGCGCGAGCCGCCGGGCGATCTCCGTTTTGCCGACCCCGGTGGGGCCGATGAGGATGATGTTCTTCGGGGTCACGTCGGTCCGCAGGTCGGCCGGGAGCTGCTGCCGCCGCCACCGGTTGCGGATCGCGACCGCGACCGCCTTCTTGGCCGCGTTCTGCCCGACGATGTACTTGTCCAGTTCGGCGACGATCTGCCGCGGGGTCATGTCCATGTTCGCTGCGCTCACAATCTTCAAGTCGGCAGGTCATCAAGTCGTCAGGTCCGGTCGCCGAGCGTCTTCCGACTTGATGACTTGAAGACGTGGCGACCTGACGACTAAAGCTCGTGAACCTCGATGCTGCGGTTGGTGTAGATGCACAGGTCGCCGGCGATCTCCAGGCCGGCCCGGACGATCTCGGCGGGCTTGAGGGCGGTGTGGGCCAGCAGCGCACGCGCCGCGGCCAGGGCGTACGGGCCGCCCGAGCCGATCGCCAGCACGTTGTCGGTTGGGGCGATCACGTCGCCGGTGCCGCTGAGCAGCAGCAGGTGGTCGCGGTCCGACACGATGAGCATCGCTTCGAGCCGCCGCAGGACGCGGTCGGTCCGCCACTCCTTCGCGAGTTCGGTCGCGGCCTTCGGGACCGAGCCCTGGTGGTCGCGGAGCTTCGTCTCGAACCGCTCCAGCAGCGAGAAGGCGTCGGCGGCGGCCCCGGCGAACCCCGTGAGCACCTTGCCGTCGTACAGCTTGCGAATCTTCTTCGCGTCGTTCTTCATCACAATGTTGCCGAGCGTGACCTGCCCGTCGCCGCCGAGGGCGACCCCGTGGGCGGTGCGGACGGCGAGAATCGTGGTGGCGCGGATTCGGGGCACGGTTAAGATCGCTCCGGGGGGATCGAATACCTTCGTAACGTCAGTAACCGGACGGCCGGGGCCGGTCCGCTCGCTTTAATGATACCCGCCGCGAGGGACCGGAACAGGGAAGCGAAACCCGTTGACCCGTGCGAATTTGCCGCGGGCGGCGGGCACGGTGAGATAGAATGCCGGTGGAACGACTTGTGGGCGGTGCGCGTTGCCATGCGTCCACCCCCCGCGACCACAAGGAGAAACACATGACCAAACAGACCTTGAAGGGCGCGATGCTCGCGGCCCTGTTGGCGGGCGGCCTTCTTGCGGTGCCGGGCGCGGCGCTGGCCGTGGCGCAGAAGCCGGTCAAGGCGTCGGGCGTCCTGCACGTCTACGGCAACGATGGCGAATCGAAGCTGTTCACTCCCGACGGTGTGGCGCGGGCCGAGACCGCGCTCAACAGCACCTCGTTCGACCACGGGCTGACCGTGACCGTCGACCTGTACGCCAAGCCGCCGGAGGGGAAGACCGCCCCGGCCGGTGAGGCGGAGAAGGCGAAGTTCTTCCGCGACTGGGCGATGGAGCGGGCGCAGGGCGACAAGGCCAAGGGCGTGTACATTCTGGTGTGCCGCAGCCCCGGCTACATCGAGGTCATCGCCGACAAGACGACCCGCGACCGCGGGTTCTCGAACGAGAACGAGAAGCAGGTCCGCGACAAGCTGCTCGGGTCGTTCCGTGCGGCCGCGGCCGCGAAGACCGAGGGCAAGTCGGACGCGGAGCAGTTCAAGATCCGCGACGAGGGGCTCGTCTCGGCGATCGGGGTCGTGGTCAGTGACCTCAAGGACACAACCGTGTCCGCGACGACCACGAACAACCGGGCGCACGCCGACGGCCACAAGCCCGGCATGGGCGTCGGCGGGTGGGTGTGCCTCGGCCTGTGCGTGCTCCTCGGCGTGTGGGTCGTGATCGGCCTGATCCGGGCGTTCACGGGCGGCGGCGGTGGGGGCGGCGGGTACGGCGGCGGTGGCGGCGGCGGCGGGTTCGGTTCGTCGCTGTTGGGCGGCATGTTCGGCGCGATGGCCGGCATGTGGATGTACAACAGCATGTTCGGCAACGGCGGCATGTTCGGCGGGTCCGACGCCTACGCCGGGGACGGTGGGGCGGGCGGCGACGCCGGCACCTCCGGCGACGGCGACTTCGGCGGCGACACCGGGGCCGGTGGCAGCTACGACGGCGGCGGCGACACCGGTGGCGGGGGCGACTTCGGCGGTGGTGGTGACTTTGGTGGCGGCGGCGACTTCGGGGGCGGCGACTTCTGACCCGCTCCCGGCCGGTAGAAACGAGAGCCCGCGGACCCGCGTCCGTGGGCTTTCGCGTTTCCAGTTGTTACCATGACCCACATGCCGCACGACCCGAACTGCCCGATGTGCAAGGCCGTCGCCGACCCGGACCGCGGGTGGGGCGACCGCATCGTCTGGCGGTTCCCGCACTCGTTCGCCGTCCTCGGCCCGTGGCAGTTCTACACCGGGTACTGCGTCCTGGTCTCGCGTGCGGCGGCGTCCGAACTCAGCCAACTCGGGCCGGCACGGGCCGCGTTCCTCGACGAGATGGCGACGCTCGCGGCCGGCATCGAGGCGTGCTTTTCGCCGCACAAGCTGAACTACGAGTTGCTCGGCAACGTCGTCCCGCACCTGCACTGGCACGTCTTCCCGCGGTCGGCCGGCGACCCGGAGCGGCTCCGGCCGGTGTGGTTCGCCACCGAGCGGGCCGAGGCCGATCCCGCCGAGAACCAGCGGCTCCGGGCGGGCACGGTGCCGCCCGCGGAGTGCGTCGCCCGGCTTCAGACCTGGCTCACCGCGAACGGGGCACCGACCGCACCATGATCTCCGCACTCCGCCTCGGCACCCGCGGCAGCCCGCTCGCCCTGTGGCAGGCGAACTACGTCGCCGGGCTGCTCCGCCCACTCGTCGCCCCGCGGCCGGTCGAACTCGTGCTCATCGAGACGCACGGCGACCGCGACCAGGCGTCGGCGCTGTCCGCGATGGGCGGGTTCGGCGTCTTCACGAAGGCGATCCAGAACGCGCTGCTCGACGGCCGCGCCGACGTCGCCGTCCACAGCCTCAAAGACCTCCCGACGATCCCGGAGCCCGAACTGGAACTCGTCGCGGTGCCCCCCCGCGGGCCGACCGGCGATGCGTTCGTCTCGCGGAAGCACAAGAGGTTCGAAGACCTGCCAACGGGGGCGGTGGTCGGCACGAGCAGCCTGCGCCGCCGCGCGCAGGTACTGAACCGCCGGCCGGACCTGAAGCTCCTCGACCTCCGCGGCAACGTGGACACGCGGCTGCGGAAGCTCGACGAGCAGAACCTCGACGCGATCATCCTCGCCGAAGCCGGCCTGATCCGCCTCGGGCTCGCGGACCGCATCACCGAGGTCCTCGACCCGTCGTGGATGCTGCCGGCGGTTGGGCAGGGGGCGATCGGCCTGGAGTGCCGGGCGAGCGACGGGGCGACGAAGCACATCGTGGAAGCGCTCCGCGACGCGAACACCTATTCGCGGGTGCTGGCTGAGCGGGCGATGCTGTACGCGCTGGGCGGCGGGTGCCTCGTGCCGATCGGTTCGACCTCGAAGGTGCTCGACGGGGTGCTAACGGTCCGGGGGGCGGTGCTCACACCCGACGGCCGCCGCCGCGTGGTCGCGACGCACACCGGCCCGGCCGCCGCCCCGCTCGCCACCGGCCAGGAACTCGCCGCAATGCTCCTTTCCGAAGGCGCGGGCGAGTTGTTGGAGTCGGCCCCACAGTAGGCGACTCTCCGAGGGTCGCACCCCGGCGCAACAGCGGTGACCGGTGAGCCGCGGAGCGCGGCCGGTGTCATACCGGATCTGTTGGACCCGTATGGGTCCGAGCCCGAGCGCCGAGCGAGGGTCCACGCTGACCCTCGCTCGGCGCT
>NZ_JBHYGG010000128.1:0-9494 GCF_051859125.1 Gemmata sp. | reverse complement strand
GTACTTGGTTCAAGTACTCCAAGGACTCTCCACGCATAGTGCGTAAGCCCTACGGTCGTCCCAGTCCATATTATTCACCTGGGTTTGCCCGCTTGCCACCTTGTCAAGCCGTCACAGCCGGAAGCTCAACAGCCCTTGGCATGCCTTGCCACCCGCCCCACCGCGGCACCTGCCACAAGGTACAGACAAGCGCTCTGCACCACCCAGGCAGCAATCACTGCCGCCGAGACCTGGAACGCCGCGAACGCGAGCAAGTTCCCGACCAGGAACACGCCCAGTCCGGGTCGAGAAACATCCCCAGCGTGTCGGTGGTGGCCACCTACAGATCGCAATCGGGGTGCGGCGGGAGCGTGAACACGAGCCAGAACGGGGCGTACAGGAACGGAGCGGCCAACCCCAGCACGCAGCCGACCGCGACCCCGACGGAGGCACCGCGTCGGTCCGAGTGAAATGCACCGACTACCACGCCCGCGAGGGCACCCGCCGCCGCGAGTTGCCAGAGTCGGGTGGACTCTCGCATCAGAAGCAGAACCATGCCGCTCAGTGCGGCGAGCGAGATCAATGCGGCAGCCGCGCCTCGCATGGCAGACCTCCTCGCACGGTGTCGGGCGTTCGCCCTGTGGCCCCACGAAGAATCACCCCGTGCATTGCCGGCAGCGACCTCAACCGTCGCGCCGAACCACGTCAGGAATCACACGGAGGTGGTCTGCCGTGCGGCCCCGGAGAAGTACACGAGGTCGGTGATTGGGAACTCGACGGACTCGTGTGCCCTCGGGAATTTGCCGTTGATCCGCACGGCCCCGTCGTCCAACCACTGCCGCAGCTCCCGCTTGGATGGCGTGGTGCTGTTCGACTGGGGAGACCATGGGAAGACCTGGAGCTCCCAGAGTACCTGGAACGCACAGTCCATGTCCTCCCGAACGATCCGGTCGATCACTTTCTCCTCGTCCGACTTGGCCGGCGTTACCCGAAACTCGGCAACCGCCCGCAGCAACACCTCCGGCGAGTCGTACTCCTTATCCACGAAGTATTTGATCCGGTCTTGGGGAACGCCCAGGTCTTTCAACTGTCTGCCTGAGAACTTCATCGCACCCTCGTGCCCAGCTTAATGGGGCCACGGTTCTTCCGGTGGAGGGGGGAGTGAGGTCACTTCCGATGAGTTTCGAGATTGTAGGCGCGACCGGTGACGGTGGCCGGGCCGAAGTGACGGTGCCTCAAGGTCGCACTTTACCCTTGTTTTCGAGTGGTTCTGCGTTGGCCAGTGACGGTGGCGACGGTGGCGACGGTGGCGACGGTCAATTTCTATTGTGCGGCGACGCCCCGGAATAGCCCCACCCTATTTAGCCATGCCCTACCGCCGTAGGCCACTCAAACTCGACCCGTACCTACTGTTCTTGAAGATCACCGTCACTATCGTCACTGACCTTCGGACTGCCTTGTTTTCGTGGGTAATCTGAAGCTCACCCATCGTCACTTCACCGTCACCGGACCGTCACTTCCCCTCCTTCACCGTCACCGCCATCTCATTCGCCCAGTCGATGTGCTTCCGCTGAATCCCATTCCGCGTGTGGAGTCGCATCTTCTCGATGACCGCCAACGCATCGTCCACGGCGTGCCCACGCCACCTCAACAGCGAGTACCCGATCATCCCGGTTCGATGGATGCCGGCCGAACAGTGGATCAAGATTGAACGGCCAGCGTCGAGCCGCCGCCAGAGCAGGGGAAGAGCCGCCAGGATCGCCTCGGCCACTGGTCCCTGCGGGGGCTGGCCGTTTTCGAGTGGCAGCCAGAACCACTCGATGCCGGCCTGCTCGACGTGCCTGCCGACGGTCGGTCCGCCTTCTCGTGACGAGAGCAGCGTGACGACGCAGTCGCAGCCGAACGCCTTCAATTCCGCAACGGCTCTCGCCCCTGGGCGATGCCAGAGCGTGAGCCGCCCTTGACCCAGGGTGGCCCAGCGACAGTCAAAGGTCGGCGTGGTTTGATGGTCGCTCATGTCGTCCTGCTCGCTCGTGGAGGGCGGCCGACACAATGTGGGTGCCCCCCGCCTTGACTCGAACAGCGAAGCCCACCCATACGAACGGGTGGGCTTCGCTGTTCGAGCAGACACGGCGTGGGAAGACGGCAAACGAATCGGTCGGAAGAGTGAGGTTTCCGGTTTGCGGGCTGAGGTTTGAGTCCTTGAGCCTTGAACCTTGACGTTCGGAATCCCCAGCCGGTTCTCTTATCAGGGGAGTTCGCGTGTTACCGCGAGGGCCAACCTTTCCGCTGCGATCCGCCGCACGCCGTGCCTGTGCGTTCACCCGCAGAGGGAAGGGTTACTTCGCCTCCGCGACGGCGACCGTGTCCCGGTCAACCGCGATGGTGGTCGTGGCGTTGAACGCGTCGAGCTTGTCTTGGAGGGCGTCGATCCGGGTCTCCAGGGCGGTCGTCGCGGCATCGACCTCCGCCTTGCGGAACTGGGCGACGTACGGCACCGCGCCCGACGTCGGGTAGCCCTCGATCACCGTGCCGTGCTTGGTGTTGAGGCCCGCGAGGAGCGCGACCTCGGCCTTCAACTCGGCGAGCGTGAAGATGTCCCGCTGGATCGGGGCGTTCGCCTGCGCGACGGCCAGCTTCAACTCGGTCAGCCGGCGGACGAGGTCGGCGCGCTCGGCGTACGCGGCGCGCACGTCGATCCGCTCGGCCGTCTCCTGCGTCGAGTTGTACAACTGCACGGTCTGCGTGAGCTTGGTGACGCGGCCCGCGAGCCGGTTCTTCAGCTTCAGTGCCTTCGCGAGGTTGATGTTCAGCAGGTCGGCCATTGTGTCTCTCCTGGTCGCGAGCGAGAGAAGCGACACGAGTGGCGTGCGGTGGTTCGCGGATGGACGAGCGGTTGAATGTGAACCATTTGCTCCAAATGGAGAAGTGCTGGCAGCCGCAACTTGACGGTACATTGCAGCCGACCGAGAAGGTCGGCCGGGTCACGGCTTCCAGAGTCGCCACTTGCGGGCCACCCCACCGTTCCTGACCACCGCGAGCCCCGTTATCCCCGTCGGTCCAGAGTCGCCCCGGTACTCCCACTCCCACATCTCCCCGCCCGCTGCGAGTTCGGTCTCGACTTCGCCTCGAAGTGTCGCCCAAGAAGGCGATGGCCAGCCCGACAATCGGTCAAGTCCCAAGTCTCGCTCGTACTCGGCGAGTGTTATCGCCCGGTGGGGGTGGACCGGCATCTCTTGGTACGGGTCCATCGGGCGCTGCCTCTCGCAGGTCGGGGCGGTGCCGGATGCCAGTCACTCGATTCCGACCAGCAGGCGACCGGAACGGGCAGGCATGGTCCGCTGAACGACTACCCGCCGTGCGTCTCGATTCTCCCCTCAACCCGTCCACCGGCGAACTTCTTCCGGGTCGATGCCCCGCAACCGGGCTTTCGCATCACACCTTCGACCGCGCCCGTACGTCAACACGCCGAAGTCGATGACATACCCCGCCGGCGAGCCGCGACCGTGATCGGCGACAGCCTCCTTCGCGGTCGCGGTGTGTACCCGGACGACACGCCCTCCCATCGTGCGACTCAACCGCTACTTCCGGCGAGCGGCCGCCCCAGTCCCCCGGTTCGCCGCCGACCCCGCGTCACAACAAAGGTCCGACTGGCCGTGCCACTCGTGCTCGATGCCGCGCATCAGGAGTGCGCAGTCGAACTCGATGGACCCGGCCGGGAACACCCCTCGGTCGTCGAAGTAACACGACCGCACCGCCGACACGGCCAGCGGCTCGACCTGCCACCGCTCGCACCGCAACTCCAGCCCCTGGAACCGGTGTGGGTCGGGAGTGGCCGAGTAGCCCAGTGACCCGGCCTCGAAGAACGCGGACGCTTCCGCGAGCGAGCCGAAGGCCGAGCCGGCCGGCAACGCGTCGGTGGCGTCCGCGACCACGGACAGGTTCGTCGCGCCGTCGTCACTCCGCACCGCGACCTCGAAGTGAGAGTCGCTCTCGCGGACCGCGTACCGGGCGTGCGAGTGGATGCCGGGGAACAACCCCTTCCGTCCCGCCGCATTCTCCCCAGCGTGGCGAACGTTAACGGCGGTCGCGCTGGCACAGGGGATGTACGACGCCCGCGACCTCTCCGCGATGCCGATCCCCGCCGACGCGCTTGCAAGACGCCGGGTGCGAGAACGACGACATCCTGAACCACTGCCGCGAACCGGGCGAGCACGTGCGGGGGTGTTGGGCGGTCGACCTGGTGCTCGGGAAGTCGTGAGCCGACCGCGCCGCTCGCGGCCGCCCATCCGGCTCAGATCTCTGAGCCCGGGCGAGGCGGCACCGACCGCCGGGGACCGAGAGGCCGGCCGCCGGGCGACACTTGCAGGGTAACACGGTCCGCGTTAGCCTGCGGTTCTGCGCCGGCTATCGCGACCGTCGCGACCCCGCCGCTGGGACGCAACCCGACCCCGCCGAACACCTTCGCCTCGACGTTCCTCGTGCGGGCCAGGGCGTCCCGGATGCGGGCGGCGCGGGACGCGTCACCCGACTCAGTCCGCTCGGGCGGCTGGGATGTAGACCGACACCGTCTTCGGGAGCGGGGTGAACCAGCCGGTCCGCACCCCGGCGGCCTTCAGCCCGCGGCCGACCCAGCAGTTGCACGTGTTGAGGGCGTGGTACGAGCCGGTCGCGTGGTAGAAGGCGTCGTTCGCGCCGTACGCGCCACCCTTGATGGGGGAGCAGCGGCCGCCCCCGTCCCGGCGGAACGTACCCAGGACGTGTTCGACCAGGCGGCGGTACTGGTCGTGGGAGACCCGGACCGTCCGGGTCCCGGGGCGGGGGGCCCCGTCGTCCCACATCTCGACGTGCACGCAGGTCGCGGACGGCCAGAACAGCGCCCGGACCACCGTCCCCGCCTTCAGGTCGTCGTGGGTCCGGGTGTCGACGTAGAACTCCTTGTTCCCCCAGCCGAACGCGACGCGCGTGGCGCGGCCGACATCGCCGGCGAAGTCACCGGCCGGGAGGAGGGGACGCCAATCCATCGTCTCGTTGTGGAGCGGCAGGACGAGGTCGGCGTGGATCCCGGACGAGGCGACCGTGACCTCCACGCCGTCGGCCGCCGGCGCGAAGTCGTTGTTGACCGGGACCAGGCCGACGATCACCGCGAGGAGGTAGAGGGCCAACAGCAGGAAGAGCGTCTGGCAGCCGCGGAGGAGGCCGCGGGCGAACCGGCCGCGGATGGTGCGACGCGACACCGGGGGGGTCGTTGGGGGGGCCACAATTCGTTGACCTCTTGTCGGGGGCAAGGCGGCACGGCAGAAGGCGGCCGACCTTTAAGCTCAGTACCGGCCGCGCTACTGGCTTTGGACCACGAATCGCTGCGGAGGGGGCCGTCTGCTGCGGCGCGGGGTTCGGCGTCTGGACCTTGAGTATCACCTGGCGACGGGGTCGGCGTTTGCCGCTGACTGCGGCCGGTCAGGAACAGGTGGCCCCTCCACCCGACGAGGGTGCCCAGTAGGCCGCCGCCGCGGAACCACACCCCGCAGGGACGTTCTTCGCCTCCGGGTGGTAAACGTTCGGCCGACCGTTCAATTACCCACAACTCGGTTGTGCAACTCATAGCCGAGGTGGATGTCGGTGAGTCGCGTCAGGCCGCGCCGGAGGACCATGTTGCCCGAATCCCGCCGCACTCCTCGAACGCCCACGCGAAGGCCGTCATGAAGGGGGCGTCTCGCTCCACCTCGGCCGCGGTGGGGGCGTGGTTGTGGTTGAGCAGCCAGTTGCCGGACGGCTCGTTGAACCGCTCCACCACCCCGCCGAGGCACCCGAGCAGAATCCGGTGGTCCGGTGCGGCCCCGGCAGGGACGGCGGCGGGGGCGGCGGGGCACCGCCACGCCCGCACGCCGGAATCCGGCTCACCCCAGGCGAAGAGCGTGTGGCGGCCGGACGGGAGGCTGTCCTCGGCCCACGACCGCGCACCGTCCAGGTAGCCCTCGACCGTGAAGTTGTACCAGCCGCCTGCACCGGGCACGAGCCTGGGCACGCGGGGATCGGTTGGTTTCAACTCCTCGGCTTTCACGGCGGCCTCGCGGTCCGCCACCACGGCCGGCACGAACGCGAGAAACGTCTCGCGGTCGTGGACGGTGTCCGGGTCGAGTGCGCCAGCCGCATCCACCTGCGATCGCGCCTCCGTGGCCCGACGAGACGGCACACCTGCCCGGTGGGCGTGGGTGAGTTGGGGTCGCAAAAACCTACATGCCCGCCAGATCCGCTGCGGCGGCTCCCATGTTACCGTGAATGGGTCGCCCGAGCGAGGCCCGGTGGCGTCCCGGGCCATTCGCCCTCGCTCTTATTCGTCGGCGGCCGCTCACGCCGCCGGGCTCAACGGGCACTCGTCGAACGGGTCGAGATTGCGATCGAGGGCAACGAAGGCCGCCGCACTCACAGTCGCGGCCACCACGGCGGCGACGGCGAGCAGCACGGTCAGCCGCTTGTAACGTCGCCCGATTCGCAACCCTCCTTCGCCGAAGGACCAGCTCAGCAGCCGGTCCGCCGAGCGACCATGAACCCGAGAAAGCCGACATGCGGCCCCGGTCCTGTGCAACCTCTGGGCGGCGCGCCTCACACCGTGCGGCAACTACTTCTTGTCGGCCGGGGTTTTCTTGAGCACGATCAGCAGGAGCGGCGTGCCCTTCTTGGTCACGAACTCCTCGGGACGCCGCACGTCACTTCCGTCGCCGTTCACGCAGACCTTCAGGGCGTCGCCGTCGAGAGCGTAGATGCCCCGGAAGGTGAGTTTGCCGCCGTCGTCCCGGACAGTGATCTGCTTCGGGGTCCGGGTCTCGTCGAGCTCGATCCTGGCGGTGCTGGAGCCGACCTGGCCGAACCGGTCCCCCTCGACAAGCACGTCCTTCTCGAAGGTGCCCTTCCATTCCCGGGGCACGTCCTCGCGCTTGATCACGGTGTCCTCGACGGCGACGGACACGATGTGCCACTTGCCCTGGAGCTTCTCCTTGTCGCCCTTGAGGGTGTCCTTGTTGTCCGCAGCGCCGACGCCGGCGGTGAGCGCCAGGCTCGCCGCCAAGATCAGTCCGTTCATACGCATCGCGATCCTCCTTGAGTCTTGCTGGCGTCTCTACCGCGTCTCAACGACCCCGCCGGACGGAACGCCGTCCACCCGCCGAACGAGTAGCTCCGCAGCGGCGGGGGTCTGAGTGAGCGACACGTCTGAGAAAGCCCACCTCCCCCACCGTCTGCTGCACCGCCCGGTTCGGCGTGCCTTTACTCCGCGAACTCGGCGAGCGCGGCGGTCGCGACCGAGTCCGCGACCAACCCCACGGCCCGGCACCGCTCCAGGAACCGGGTGGTGGCCTCGACCAGTGCTCGTCGCGCGTGCCGCAACTCCCGGTCGGAGGTGCGCCGGACGGGCGGCGGCGGCCGCTCAGTAGCGCCGGCCGGATCGACAACCGACGCGGTGACCCTGTGAACGGCGACGTACCGCTCCTGGGCGGCGTGCAGCCGGACGAACCGCACGCCGTACCCGTCGATGACCGCCAGGGCGTGCCGCACCTGACCCAGCCAGAAGTCGAGGTTCTCCACCTGCCCGGCCAACTGGTGCGGGTTGAGGGTGACGAACCGAGACAACTGGTCGGCTACCAACTTCGCAATGTCGGTCGAGAACGACACGCCGCGATGTCCTCCTACGGCGAACGACCCGGATCACATGCACCGCCCGCTCCGGTGCGCTGCGGTCGGGGACAGCCTACACGCGGCCGGTGCCAGGTGCAGGGCGGGCGGGTTCGGCGTCCGGGGCCGCCCCGGCCGCCCCCGACGCGGACCCCCCGACGAGCGGCCCGAACACCGCCGGCAGACAGTTCGGACCGGCGGCACGCGGCTCGATCGCGCGGAACACGCCCAACCGCTCCCGCGGCCGCCCCCACTCCCGCAGCCGCTCCTCCGGCACCCCGATGTCCTCGGTGTACATGATCTCGGCCCCGTCCTCCAGCGGGTCGTGGATGACGTTCAGCTCCCGCAGCCCGCGGAACAGGACCCGCACCCGCACCCCGTCGGTGTTCTCGTACGCCCGCTCCCCCCGGCGGCCGAGGGCGGCGGCCTTGTCGAACGCCTCGTCCGGGGAGCCGGCCTCGATCAGGTGCGTGTTGACGTAGACGAGGTTCTCGGCCGCGCCGTCGAGCCGGTGCTCCAGCACCACGTCGGCGAGGTACCAACGCGCCCCCTCGGGGATGAAGCCCATCGGTGCGCCTCTCTTCGCCGAACGATAAGCTCACCGGCCCGGCCGCGACACCAATCACGACAATCGCAAGCCGGCGAGCAACACGAAACAGATCACGTTGCCGGGTCAGGTGCAGCGATGGGTTCGGCCTGCCTTTGGTTGCCCGCGTGCGCCGCCTGAACTCTGACGGCCAGCAGCTCGCAGACCTCTGCGAATGCCGCCTTGGACGGCAGCATGGACGCGGTGATGCTGTACTTGCCGCCGGGGTGCGCGACGTGCAGGAATCGCTGTCCGCCGATCGTCGCCTCCGACAGGGCCACGATGTCCCGGTACGCGATCTCCTTCTCCTCCCGCGACCACCGCGAGGCCGGGACGGTCACCGCCGCCGGGCCGAACACCAGCCGCTGCTGGAACGTGACCCGATGGTACGCGAGGAACGCGGCCATCGCAACGAACCCGCCGCTGAGCGCGGTCAGCACCCAGTAGAAGGTGGTCGCGCCGTCCGGCCCGAGTTCGATGATGCGGTTGATGATGAGGCCGCGGTCGTTGTTGGCGGCCTTCGAGCCGAGAACAGCGGCGCACAGCGCGAAGAACGCGGCACAGAACACGATCATCGTCCACCTGGGGCGGTACTCGTACTCCCGCACGTCGCCGTCCATCTGCCGCGCCTCCCTCGCCGAACTAACAGATCACCGGCTCAGTCGCGCCACCAGTAGCGCACACGGACGACTGGAGAGCAACAGGAAACGATCAAGCGGCCAGGCCGGCGAGCTGATAGTTCGGCCGCCCCGCGTGCGGCGGTTAATCCTTGAGTGGGCGGGCCGCACCGCTTCCGGTTACCCGGTATCTGTGCGTGGTGCCATCGAAGTCGGTGCTGCCCTCGGAACCGTGCGGCGTCGGGCGGCTACCCCCCATGGTCCCGATATGCTGATACGACACCTCGCGCCCGTCGGCGTAGCGGGCGCGCTCGGCGTGCCAGCGGTAGAACGAGCGGTCGTCCTTCACCCGCAGCACCCCACTCGGCGGGATCTCGATCACCCACCCGACGCTCTGTTCCACCAACTCCGCCCCGTGCGCGGAGTCCTTCACGACGGAGAACTCGCCCGTGAAGTCATTCGGAAGGACGAATAAGATCGGCTTCCCGGAGTTGCTGCACCCGGGGGCCGCGGTCAGGATTGCGAGGAGGCAAGGCAGAGCACGCATGGATCATCAACCGCGGTACTCGGGCATAATTCACAGGTCACGCCTCCGCCGCCGAAAGAATCCATGCAAGCCGTGTGCGTTAGTGTGAGGGGTGGTC
>NZ_JBHYGG010000127.1:0-9781 GCF_051859125.1 Gemmata sp. | reverse complement strand
GACTCCCGCCGCCGCGCCCTCTAGCCGCGCGGGATCGAGCCGCAATCGGTCGAGCAATGCGCCCGACAGGCCATTGGCGGCCCGCCAACCACCGACGGTTTCAACCGAGCAAGAGCGACCGCGCCGAGCCACGCCATCCCCCCTCGGGGGTCGTCGCGCTTCACGCTACCCGCCGAAGAAAACGCGCCAGATCATGCGGAGGAACCCGCCGGTCGTTTCGATCTGGGGCGGGTAGCCGGGGTCGATGCTCCCCTCACCGCGGCACGTCACGCACTGGCGGGGCGGCGCGTCGGCCGCACCCGGCATCACCCGCGACCCGCCGCACGTCGGGCAGGCGAACGGGAGCCACCCCCGCGGCCCGACCTCGTAGTCGTAGTAGTTCGACCCGCCGCACAGCTTGCACTCGGGGTTCGCCCGGCACGGGCACCGCACGCGCTCGACCGCCATCCCTCGTCGCCTCCGCTCACTTCGCCATCGAATCGGGCAACTGCCACACGACGCCCGTACCGTCCGTGCTGCTCGTCACCGCGCGGGTTCCGTCCGGAGAAAGGGCCACGGAGCGGATGAGGTTGGTGTGGTCCGCGACGCGGCCGACCAACCGGCCCGGCGCCACCTCCCAGGTGTACAGCCCGCGGTCGGCCGACCCACCGAGGACGAACCGCCCGTTCCGGGTGAACGCCACGCCGTCGACGTACTTCTCGGCCCCGGCCAGCGCCCGCGTCTCGCCCGTGTCGAGGTTCCACAGCGTCACGCCGGTGGTGGTACCGAACGCGGCCCACTTGCCGTCCGGCGACACGGCGAGCCGCCACGGGATGACGTCGGACGTCGTCGAGCGGAGCTGCGCCTTCGTCGCGACGTCGAACAGGCGCACCGAGCGGTCGGTGCAACCGACGACGAACCGCGCCCCGTCGGGGGCGACCGCGAGCCCGCGGCAGTCGGCCCTGGTGTCGACCCGGGCCGGCTCGTCGTCGGAGCCGGCGGCCCACGCCCGCACCGTCCGGTCGTTGGCGGTGGCGAACACCCGGTCCCCGGCGGCGGCCACGGCGGTGAAGTGCGTCACCTTGTCCGCGGTGAGGGTGCGGACCGACTTCCCGGCCTTCGGGCTCCACACCCGGACCGCGGGGTCGCTGCCGGAGCACGACGCGACGAGGTCGCCGGGCAGCGCGGCCAGCCCGCGGGTCCCGGTCGCCGGCTCGGGGGTCCGGACGCGGCCGACCTCGGCCCCGGTCGAAGCGTTCCACACAACGACGTCCCGCGACACCGACGCGGCCCCGACGACACTCGCCCCGTCGGAAGAGAACGCCACGTCTTCCGGGAGCCCGAGCGCCCGCGTCAGTACGGCGACCGGCCGCGGGAGGTCCGGGGCGGGCGGGGCCGCGGCGGCCGCCGCGGGGAGCCGCCACACGGCCGCCTCGCCACGGGCCCCGACCACCGCGACCCGCCGCCCGTCGTGCGCCGGGGCCACGCCGAGCCCCGGCCCGGCGAGCTTGGCCTCGGTCGCGAGCGGGCGGCCGGTGGCCGCGTCCCACACGGTGACCGCCCAGTCCAACCCGGTCGAAACGAGGTGCCGCCCGTCGCGGGTGAACGCGGTCGAGACGGTCCGGCCCTTCAGCCCGGTGAGCAGCCGGCACGTGTTGGCCTCGACGTCCCACACGCCCACGCCGTCGCCGGTCCCGAACGCGACCAGCCGCCCGTCGCGGGACAGCGCCACGTGGGCGACCGAGGCGTCCGGGGCCATCCGCCGCACCTCCCTGCCGGACTCGACGTCGAACACCCAGATCGCCACGGGCGTCAGCTTGGCGAGTTCGTCGGGCCGCGCGGCGTTGCGCCGCAGGTCCCAGGTCGCGGCCACCGCCCGGCGGCCGTCGCGGGTGACGGCCAACCCGAACACGCCGAGCGGGGCGGGTGGGTACTGCTTGAGCACCGTTTCGGTGTCCGCGTCCCACAGCGAGATGCTGCCGTCGGCCCCCGCGGCGAGGAACCGGCGGCCGTCGGGCAGGGCGGCCACGGCCGTTACCGGGGCCGCCGCGTGGTAGGTGTGGAGGCACGCGCCGGTGTCGAGGTCCCAGAGCTTGAGCGCCCGGTCGTGCCCCGCGGACAGCACCCGGCGGCCGCCGGGCAGCAGCGCCAGGTCGCGGACCTTGTCGGCGTGCGCCTCGATCCTCCGGACCGGCGCGCCGGTGGCCCCGTCCCACACGCGAACCGTCCCGTCGCCCCCGGCGGTGACGAGGAACCGGTCGCCGGGGGTGAACACCGCGGCCTCGACGTTGTCCTTCCCCCCGTCGAGGCGGACCAGCGGCGCGAGCGCGTTCGGGTCGTCGGGCGGCTTCTTGGGCGGGTCGGGCGGGGGCGGGTCGGGCCGCGCGACCGGCGGGTCGGGTTGCGGGTCCGGGGGCGTCGGCCCCGCGACCTGCGGCCCCGCGGCGTCGGGCCGCGTGAGGTGCGCCACCAGCACGCCGCACACGCCCCCGAAGGCGACGGCGGCGAGGGCGAAGGCGACGCGGCGGGGCCCCCGGGTCTTCTTGCGGGCCGGGACCGGGGTGCGCCGGGTGGGGAACAGGCCGGTGCTCTGGCTGAGGGCGGCCGCCACGATCGGCGGGAGCCGCACGGTCGCCGCCCCGTCCGCGTCGGTCACCGTGCCGACGTACGGGAGCAGTTCGGTCACCACCTCGCCGACCGTCTGGTAGCGGTCGGCCGGGGCCTTGGCCATCATCCGCTCGATCACCGCGGACACCGCCGGGGGCACCTCCGGGCGCACGACGTGGGCCGGTGCCACGGGCCGCACCTGGTGCGCGAGGAGCTTCGCGGTCGTGGTCCCGTCGAACGGCGGGCGGCCGGTGAGGAGGTGGTAGAACGTGGCCCCGAGCGAGTAGATGTCGGCCCGGTGGTCGGCCGCGGCGCTGTCGGTGAGTTGCTCGGGGGCGACGTAGTCGGCGGTGCCCATCACCGACCCGGCGTCGAGGTCGCGGGTGATCCGGTCCCGCTCGTCCTCGAAGAACCGGGCCAGCCCCATGTCGAGGATCTTCACCACCCCGTCGCGGTCCACCAGGATGTTCCCGGGCTTGATGTCGCGGTGCGCGAGCCCCTTGTCGTGCGCGTGCTTGAGCCCGGCGGCGGCCTGGACGACGTACGCGCACGCGAGCCCGACCGGGAGCGGCCCGCCGGCCGCGAGCCGGTCGGCCAGGGACCGGCCCTCGATGTACTCCAGCACCAGGTAGTGGGTGCCCCGGTGGCACCCGACGTCGTGGGCGCGGACGATGTTCGGGTGGTCGAGGGCGGCGACCGCGCGGGCCTCGCGGTAGAACCGCTCGACCATCGCCTTGTCGGTGGCGAGCCGCAGCGGGAGCACCTTCACGGCGACCCGCCGCCGCATGTGCGCGTGCTCGGCGAGGAACACCTGGCCCATGCCGCCGGAGCCGATCTGGTCGAGGATCCGGTACGGCCCGAGGCGGAACCCGCGGCACTTGCCGAGCAGGATCGCCTTGCCCTGGAACGCGGTGAGGACGCCGCCGGCGACGAGCTGGTCGACGAGGGCGGCCGGGGCGGTGTCGGCGGGTACGAGCGCAGTTTGGTTGAGGAAGGCGGTCAGCGCGCCGTCGTCGGCGAGTTCGCTCTTCCGGATGAGGTCCAGAACGGCTTCGCCGGTGCGAGGCGGTTCGGGCATGTGGGGCACCTGGTCGCGGACCGGTCGGGGTGACGGGAGAGGGCCGGCCCGATGATCCGATTTTACGCCCCCGCCCCCGCGGAAGCGAGCGAATGTGGCGATTCCGACCTCACTGGTACAGCTTGAAGTACCGGAACGCCTTCGGGTACTCGGCCCGCGGCCGTAACGCGAGGGCGACCTCCTGACCCCCGAGCGCCGACTCGGTGACGACGACGCGGTCCTCGGCCCCCTTGGCCCGCTCGAACTCGTCGTCGGTGACGCGGCACACGGTCTTGTAGAACGGCCCCGCGAGCCACTCGGCGGTTTCGGGCGCGTCCCGGAACGCGAGGTACGCGGCGAGCGAGGCGTGCGCCGCGGCCACGACCGCGAACCCGGTCGGCACCGACTCGCGGACGAGGATGTACATGCGGAGCTTCTTCGGTGCGGGAGGCGAGACGGCTGACGGGTCCATTACTCCTCCTCGGCGTCCTCACTCGCGACGGCTTGGGCCGGAAACAGCCCGGCCATCGGAACGGAGAACCCGGGCAGCACGGTCCCGCCGTCGAGCACGTCCGCCTCGGTGACCAACCGCGGTGCGGTGCCGACGGCCGTGTAGGCATAAAGCTGCCGGACCCGCGGGAACACGAGCCACACCAGTTCCGCCCCGGCCCGGAGGTACTCGTGCGCCTTGGCGATCAAGTCTTCCGCGTCGTCCGTTGGGCTGGCCACTTCAACCATCAGGTTGGGAACGACATCGACGGGGTTTCCCCGGTACGGTAGCGGGAGGGTGGCGGGCCACCTCTCGAACGAGATGAACGCCACGTCCGGGGCGCGGTTGCGGCTGGCGTCCTCTGGGAGCGGGAGTCGGAACAGGAGATCGTTCCGCGATCGCCCCCGACCGGAGGAGCGGGCGTAGATGGTCAGCTCATCACGGATGAGGTTGGCGGTCTCCCCGGAGAACGCACTCATGGGCGGGGTCTCCTGAACCTGCCCGTTCACGACCTCGTAGCGGTCGGGCAACCGCTGCTCCGGCGTCTGCTCGATCACGGTGGACATGCGGCACCTCCGGCTTGAGTTTACTTCGCCCCGGTCCCGGCGATCAACCCCTCGGTCGGGCTGCTGGCGTTGGCGTAGAGCTTCTTCGGGATGCGGCCGGCGAGGTACGCGAGGCGGCCGGCCTCGGTGGCGTACCGCATCGCCCAGGCCATCCGCACCGGGTCCTTGGCGCTGGCGATCGCGGTGTTCAGCAGCACGCCGTCGCACCCCAGCTCCATCGCCACCGACACGTCGCTCGCCGTGCCCACGCCCGCGTCGACGATCACCGGGTAGTCCGGGTCGCCGTCCTTGAGGTACTCCAGGCAGATGCGGATGTTGTTCGGGTTCAGGATGCCCTGGCCGCTGCCGATCGGGCTCCCGGCCGGCATCACGCTCGCCGCGCCCGCCTCCTTCAGCCGCTTCGCCAGCACCGGGTCGTCGCTCGTGTACACGAGCACCGTGAACCCCTCCTTTACGAGTTGCTCGGTCGCCTTGAGCGTGTCCACCGGGTCGGGGAGGAGCGTCTTCTTGTCGGCGAGGCACTCCAGCTTCACCCAGCTCGCGCCGGGGTTCTCCAGGTTCAGCAGCAGTTCGCGGGCGAGCCGCGCGTGGCGGACCGCGTCGTCGGCCGAGAAGCACCCGGCGGTGTTCGGCAGGATCGTGAGCTTCTTCAGGTCGAGGAAATCGAGCAGGCTCTTGCCGTCTTTGTCAAATAGCCGCTCGCGGCGCACGGCGACCGTCGTCACGTCGCACCCGCTCGCCTCCATGCTCTGCCGCATCAGGTCGTGGGTCGCGTACTTCCCGGTGCCGGTGAACAGCCTTGAAGTGAACGTGAACGCGCCGACCCGGAGCAAGGAGTCGGGGGGCGGGAGTCCGGAGTCCGGAGTCACCGGTCTTGCTGACTCCTGATTCCTGACTCCCGACTCCTGGCCGGAGCCGCCCCCCACGAGCGTGACGATCTCCACGGCGTCGCCGTCGGCGAGGCGGCACCGCGGGTGCTCGGCCCGCGGGACCACGGTGCGGTTCACCTCGACGGCCAGCTTCTTGGGGTCCTTGCCCAGGTGCGCGAGGAGGTCGGCGACGGTGACGGGGTCGGGGAGCGTCTTCGGTTCGGCGTTGACGGTGATGTTCGGCATGGGTGTCGGTTCCGGGAGCGGTGCTGTGCCAGGGAGCTCGAAATTCGAAGCGCGGAGCCCGGAACAAATACGCGACCCGTGTGCTCCGTTTCGAGTTTCGGATTTCGTGCTTCGAATTTACGGTCCGGCCGCGGTGCGGGGCGGCCCTCTACCAGACTAATGTACAGCCTCCGTCGCGGGCGCAGTGGCTTCCTTCCCCGGTCGGCACCTGGTACAACAGTGGGGACGCCGGACCCCACCTCACCACACGGGACGCACGCCCGATGAGCGCCGCCGACCCGACGGCCGCCTTTTTCGCCAACCTCCGGGCCAGCGGCCTGCTGCGGCAGGAGCAGCTCCAGGAGCTGTGGGCGTGGGTCGCCGCCGCCCGGCCGGACGTCCAGGGCCTGGCCAAAGAGGTGAGCGGCCGCGGGTGGCTCACGGCGTTCCAGCTCAAGGAGATCTTCAAGGGCCGGGGCCGCGAACTGACCCTCGACCGGTACAGCCTCCAGGACCTGCTCGGCGAGGGCGGCATGGGCCGCGTGTACAAGGCCCACGACACCCGCATGGGCCGCGACGTCGCCATCAAGATCATCCGCAAGGACAAGCTCACCCACCCGGCCGCGGCCGCCCGGTTCAAGCAGGAGATCGAGGCCCTCGGGCAGATGAAGCACCCGAACGTGGTGCAGGTGTACGACGCCGACCTGACCGGCACCACCCACTACTACGTGATGGAGCTGATCGACGGGAAGGACCTGACCAAGCTCGTAACCGAGCGCGGCCCGCTCCCCGTCACCGAGGCGTGCGAGTACATCCGCCAGGCCGCGCTCGGGCTCCAGCACGCCTTCGAGAAGGGGCTCGTCCACCGCGACATCAAGCCGTCGAACATCATCGTCGCCGGCGGCGGCACCGTGGTGAAGGTCGTGGACCTCGGCCTCGCCCGGCTCATGGACAACGAACTCGCCGCGGGCGGCCCGGACGACGGGCACCGGATCACCCAGGAAGGGTTCGTGATCGGCACCCCGGACTTCCTCGCCCCGGAGCAGGCCCGCAACCCGATGGCCGTGGACATCCGGGCCGACATCTACGCCCTCGGCGGCACCCTCTACTACATCCTCACCGGGAGGGTGCCCTACGAGGGCGCGAACCCGACCGAGAAGCTCCTCAAGCACTGCACCGACCCGCCCCCGAGCCTGTCGCTCCAGCGGATGGACGCGCCGCCCCAGGTCGAGCAGATCATCCACTGGTGCATGGCCAAGGCGATGGACGCCCGGCCGCAGTTCCCGCTCCAGCTCGCCCAGGCGCTCCAGCCGCTGTGCCCGGTGGCCACGGGCACGTTCCCGAACGTGCCGCGGCACTCGGGGGTCGTCGGCATGGGGGGTACGGGGCGGCACGCCGCGGCGCAACCGTACCCCGCCCCGCCGGCCGGGTACGGCCCGCCCCCGGGCTACCCCCCGTACGCGCCCCCCGGCTACCCGCCCCAGCCGCCGGGCTACCCGCCGCAGGCCCCGCCCCCCGGGTACGGCCCGCCCGCCGCGCCGCCCCCGGGGTACCCGCCGCCCCCGGAGCCGGACTCGCAGCGGAGCAGCCAGATCTTCAAGCTCCCGGCGCAGGCCACCACCGACGACCCGATCCGCCGCCGGGCCGAGTCCGGGTTCCCGTGGGGGCTGGTGCTCCTCGGGCTCGGGATCGTGTTCGTCGTCGGGCTCCTCGGGTGGGCCGTGTACGCCCAGTTCCTGCGGCCGACCGAGACGGCCCCGGACACGTTCACCAACACCGTCGGGCTGAAGCTCCTGAAGCTCGACGGGGGCACGTTCAAGATGGGGTCGCCCGACGGCGAGCCGGGCCGCCGCGCCGACGAGGGGCCGGTCCACGACGTGACCCTCAAGCACTCGTTCCTGATCTCCACCACCGAGGTCACCCACAGCCAGTTCCTCAAGGTGATGGGGTCGAGCCCGGCGAAGTCGTCGGCCAAGGCCAGCAAGGCCCAGAACCTCCCGGTCGAGTACGTCACCTGGGACGAGGCCAACGACTTCTGCAAGAAGCTCACCGAGGCCGAGAAGGGGACGCCGCACGCCCGCAAGGGGTGGGCGTACCGGCTGCCGACCGAGGCCGAGTGGGAGTACGCGTGCCGCGCCGGGAGCGAGAAGCCGTTCGCGTTCGGCCCGCTGGTCATCTACCAGAAGCAGGCGCTGTTCCGGCCCGGCGAGAAGGAGGAACTCGGCACCGGCGGCGAGGCCGGGAAGCCCCCGCTGCTGCCCCAGGAGGTCGGCAAGACCGACCCCAACGGGTTCGGGCTGTACGACGCCCACGGCAACGTCGCCGAGTGGTGCTCCGACTGGTACAAGCCGTCGTCCTACGCCGACGGGGCGAACACCGACCCGACCGGCCCGTCCGACGGCGACAAGCGGGTGGTCCGCGGCGGGTCGTACAAGGACGACCCGAAGAACTGCCGCTCGGCGTCGCGGCTCGGGGTCCGCCCCGCCGACCGCCGCGAGGACGTGGGGTTCCGCGTCGTGTTCGCCCCCGTCCCGAAGTGACCGGGGCGCTCAACTTGTGAAATGCGACCGCCCCCGGACAAGTGTCCGGGGGCGGTCGCGTTTCGTGAATCCGGGACCGGGCTCAGCGCTGGTAGATCGGCAGGATGCCCTTTTCGAGTTGCAGGATCGTGAGGTTGATCGCGGTCGTGTAGACCGGGCCGATGAACCCGCTGGTCCACGCCCCGCTCGACTTGTCCTGCTGCTCGACGAGGTACGGGTACATCGCGTCCTTGTACTTCGACCACGTCAGCCACGTGGACTTGTCCTCGGTGGGGAACATGCCGCCGTACCGGTCGTCGCCGAGGACGTAGACGAACTGCGCGAAGTAGTAGCTCTGGTACTCGTCGTGCGCGATCCGGCCCTTGGCGTACGGGATCTTGTCCTTGCAGAACTTGACCCACTTCTTGGCGTACTCGCCCTTGTACTGGCCGGCGCTGAACGAGCACGCGACGGCGGCCGCGGTGATCGGCGGCCGCTCGGACCCGTTGACCGCCTGCCCGTTGGCGTAGCTGTAGATGAGCCCGCCGTTGGGCGTGGTGCACACTTCCAGGAACGCCATGGCCTTGTCCATGACCTCCTTGGACACCGCGATCCCGGAGTTGCGGGCCGCCCGGAGCGCCTGGAGCTGGGTCACGGTGATCGACCCCTCGTCGCCCCCGCCGTTCTCCTGGGCGCTGGTGTACCCCCACCCGCCGATGTCGATCGTCTTGCCGCCCGCGGCCGAGTGCTTCCGGTTGATCTGCGCCTTCCCGGTGAACTCCACGGCCTTCTTGACCGCCTTCTCGAGCTTCTGCTGCTGCTCCTTGTCCTCGGCCTCGCCGTACGCGCAGGCGAGGAACATGGTGCCGAACCCGTGCCCGTGCATGTAGCTGCCGAAGTCGCTGCCCTGGTTGAACCCGAGCAGGCCGTTGGGCTGCTGGCTCTTGGTGAGGAACCAGTCGACCGCCTTGGCGATCTGCTCGGAGTACTTCCCCTCCTTGAGGTTGCTCCCCTCCATGAGCATCGCCATACCGGCCAGGGCGGTCATCGCCACCGGGTACGCGCCGTTGTTGCCGGTCCACTTCCCGTCGGCCGCCTGCGACCGCTTGAGGTACTCGAGCGCCTTGTCGACGCAGTCCTCGGTCTTCTTCTTCAGCTCTTCCGGCTTGTCGTCGGCCGCGAGGCCCGCCCCGTGGACGCCGAGCCCGGCCCCGAGCGCGCCGAGGGCCCCGGCCGCGGCCGGGAGGAACCGGCGGCGCGACAACCGGCTGGCGGGGAAGAACTGGTCGGCGGTCATGCGATCTCTCCTGTGACTCGGCCGCGTGCGCAACAGCGGAGATACCACAGAGACGAGCGACCGGACCGGTCCTCACCGGCCCGGTCGGAATTTTTCGGAGGAGGGGCCGGGCGAGAGGGCGAGTGAGAGGTATCGGCGGGCGAACGCTGAGCGCCAGCGAGGGGGGTGGACC